>JBGSRG010000539.1:0-4512 GCA_041737685.1 Phycisphaerales bacterium
GCCGAGGCGGAGCGTCGGGCGTTGGCGGTGGTGCGTGAGGTTGCGCGGCGGGTGACGGGCGAAGAGGCGTACCTGGTGCAGTTGATGGGGGCGCTCGCGCTTTATCACAACCGCATCGTCGAGATGGTGACGGGCGAGGGCAAGACGCTGACAGGCTCGATCGTGGCGCCGATGCTGGCCTGGCGGTACAAGCACGTCCACATCTTCACGGTGAACGACTACCTGGCGTCGCGCGACGCAGAGAGCCGACGGCCGATCTACAAGCGCTGTTTGTGCGATGTGGGTTCGATCGTGCAGGAGATGGACGAGGCGTCGCGGTTTGGTGTGTACGCCAAGCCGATTGTGTATGGCACACCGAAGCAGATCACGGCGGACTACCTTCGCGATCAGATTAGGCTTGGGCAGATGAACAGTGCGTGGGCGGGACGCGGGCTGCTGTCGCGATCGATGGGTGGTGGTGGTGGTGCGGGAGCGGCCAGCGGCCCGATGGTGCCCGGCCTGCACGCGGCGCTGGTTGATGAGGCCGATGCGGTGTTGATCGACGAGGGCGTGGTGCCGTTGATCATCGCACGGGCGCGGCAAGAGGACGAGATGTCGCGTATCTATGCCGATGCTTCGCGATTGGCGCAGCGACTGGATGGCGATGCGGACTTCAAGGTTGAACTGGTGAATCGGCGCGCGGAACTGACACGCCGGGGTCGGCATCGCCTTGAGGCGATGTTCGATGAACTTGAGGAGCCGATCTGGCGTGCAGCGCGCCGGGCCGAAGAGTTGGTGCGACAGGCTCTGGTTGCGCGGCACTGCTATCTGCGTGGGCATCAGTACGAAGTGGTCGATGGGCGCGTCGTAATCGTCGATGAGTACACGGGACGCTTTCTGCCCGATCGATCGTGGGAGCATGGGCTGCACCAATCGGTTGAGGCGAAAGAGGGCGTTGACGTGACGGCCGATCGTGAGACGCTGGCCCGGATCAGTTTCCAGCGGTTCTTTCGCATGTACCCGATTCTGTGCGGCATGACGGGCACCGCTGCGGACGCGGCGACGGAGATGGAGAAGGTGTATCAGCGTCCGGTCACGGTCATTCCGACGAATCGGCCTGTGATCCGCGAGCGGATGCCGATGCGGGTCTTTCGCACGCAGCAGGCCAAGTGGGACGCGATTGTTGACTCGATCGAGCGTGTTTATGCGCAGCGACGGCCGATGCTGGTGGGGACGCGGTCGATCGAGGCGAGCGTGTTTCTGGCGGGCCGGCTGAGCGGTCGGAACCTGCCGCACCGTGTGCTCAACGCGAGCTTTGACAAGGACGAGGCCGAGATCGTGTCGCAGGCGGGCAAGCACGGCATGATCACGGTTGCGACCAACATGGCGGGCCGCGGCACGGATATCAAACTTGATCGAGAGGCGCGAGAGGCGGGCGGGTTGCACGTTCTGCTCACGGAGATGCATACCGCCAAGCGGATCGATCGGCAGTTCATCGGGCGCGCGGGTCGGCAGGGCGATCCGGGGTCGAGCCAGGTGTTCGCCGCGCTCGACGACGAGTTGGTGATGCACTATGCGCCAAAGCTGGGTGCTGCGCTTCGCAAGGCGAGCGTGGGCGCGGAAGAACTGGGCGGGTTTGCGATTCGGCAGGGTGTGGCGCTGTTGCGGTTGGCGCAGCGACGCGCTGAGGCCAAAGCACGTCGGAATCGCACCGAGGTGCTGAAGCAGGACGACTGGATCGAGAAGCACCTGCCGGGCTCGTGAACGGCCTGAATGAGGCGAGCGAGAGGGCGGCCTGGGCGAAGAGGGCGTCTGCGGCGTGACAGGCCGCGTGAGCGGTGGGGTGTACGCTCGAACAATGGCCGATCCGCTTCTCTGGCAACAACTCTTGCTCGCTGAGTTTGACACGCTGCGCGCTGAGGCGGCCAGCGCTGAGGCTGCGAACGTGGCGCAGGTGGCTCGGCTTCGCAGGCTTGCGCCGCCAGAACTCGTCAGTGCCGCGTTGGACCTTGCCGAAGCGCGCCGTCGGCTGGCGAGCAAGTGGCCGGATCGCTGGCAGTGGATGGTGTCGGATCGGGCGGGGGCGGAGATGGCGAGTTCGCACCTGGCCGTGAAGCACAAGGCCGCGAGGTTTGCTGAGCGATTGGGGAGTGGGCCGGTGCTGGACCTGTGCTGCGGCATAGGCGCTGATGCGATGGGTCTGGTTGATGCGGGGTTCGACGTGACGGGCGTTGACGTTGATCCGGCCCGTGCCTGGATGTGCGGGCAGAACACGGGCTGTGCGACGCGTGTGGGGGACGTGGGCGCAATGTCGGCGGCGGAGATTCCGTTTCATCTCGATCCGGCGAGACGATCGCAGCAAGCCAGTTCAGGCGGCGGGGTGCGCGGGCGATGGGTGCTGGCAGATCATCTGCCGCCGCCGAGCGTGTGGGCACGGCTGCTGAGCCGGGGAGGCAGTGGGGCGATCAAACTTGGACCGGGTGTGGACCGCGAGCAGGTTGCGTCGGCGATATGGCCAAAGACCCGGGGGGCGAGCGGACCGGAGTTTGAGTTGGAGTTCCTGAGCGAATCGGGGCAACTGACGCAGGCGGTGGTGTGGCTGGGCGATCTGGCGGGTCGGGTCCCGGTTCGAGCGACGCTGCTCGCAGCGTCGGGCTTGGTGCATTCACTGTGGGGCGAGGCGGCTGATCTGCCACAGGCTGATGCGTTGGTGGCCGATGCGTCGGCTGGGCCGAGTTCGGACGAGGTGTTTGTGTTTGAGGCCGATCCGTCGGTTGAGCGGGCCAGACTGTTGCATTTGCTCTGCACGGCTCATGGGCTGCGTGAACTGCATCCGGGGCTGGGCTTGCTGTGCGGCCCGAGCATGGCCGAGTCGGTGTGGTTGACGCCCTTTCGGGTGCTTGATCGATCGGTGATGAACCCGCGACGGCTGAAGACAGCGCTGTCGGCGCACGGAGCGGGGGTGGTGCAGGTCAAGACCCGCGCGGGCGCGTGTGACACCGACCAGATGCAGCGCTCGCTGCGCGGAGATGGAAACCGCACGCTGGTGGTGTTTGTGCTGCGGTTTGGTCGAGAGTTGTGTTCGATCATCGCCGAGCGCGTGTGATAGTTGTTGCTGTGGACGTGGGCGATGATGGTGCAGGCTGCGGTGCGCCGGCGTGTGCGTGTGCCGTATACTCCGCTTGCTCTCGACGCGGCCCCCAGTTAAGGTGGGGGCGTTGCGAGATTTCTAGGGCAGATGCCACCGACATGGGATGTGTTCGGGGGTGCGGTGAGCGATGGAGACAAGCGTTGACAAGCGATGCGCCCGGCGCGCCAACAAGTAAGATTCTCTCGTTGGTGGTGCTGCCTCTGGCGTGCATCGCATTGGCGCTGGCGATCACCTTTGGAGACGGCATGCAGGCGGGCGCTGAGCCGAAGCAGGCTTTGGCGGTCAAGATGGCGTCGAGTGTGGCTCTGGCCGGCGAATCAGTGGCGGCGGAGACGTTGGATCCCGCTGGTCAGATTCGTCCGGCGGATCGGGTCGAGGCGGCGAAGCAGTCGGTTTCGCTCACGGTGGACTACGCCGACGGGGTTCGCAAAGTCTTCGGCGGTTTGGTCTGGACGGCCAACATGACGGTCTTTGATGCGTTGAAACTGGCCGACATGCATCCGCGCGGCGTGGATTTGGAGTCTTCGGGAACGGGTTCGACGGCCTTTGTCAAACGGATCGACGATCTGGCGAACGGTGGCCGGATCGAGGGCAGCGACGAGAAGGCGTACTGGCAGTTTCGCGTCAACGGGCGTTATGGTAAGAAATCTGCGGGAGCCGTTGTGCTCGCGGCGGGCGACGCGGTAGTGTGGAACTATGGTCGTTATGAAGCGGGTGGGGTGGCGAGTGACGCGGGCGCCGCCGCAACCGAAGGAAAGTGACGGACCTGGCGGCGAATCGTCTGTCCGAGCCGACGGCAGCGCAGGATGGAATGGGGCAGGATGGGTTGGGGCGGCTGGATTTGGGCAGGAATCTCCAACTTATTGGATCAGTCATGACACAGGTGATGGTGAAGCGTGCTCTTTGGTCGTGTGTGCTGGCGAGCGGGCTTGTTGGGCTGGTGATCGCGTCGCGCCTTTGGATCGACGAGCCGAACTTCGCTGCGGCGGGCGCGGTGGCGCTGTTCAGCGGTTATGTCTTTCGGCGGGCGTGGCTGGCGGTGGGGGTGCCGCTGGCCGCGATGCTGATTTCGGACGCGCTGATCGGGTTCTACAGCCCGATGCTGATGGCGGGGGTGTATGGCTCACTGGCGTTGGCCGTTGCGCTGGGGGCATCAGCGCGACGGATGGACCGCGTTCATCCGTCGGTGGCCCTGGCAGGCGGGGCGCTGGCCGGTTCAATCGCCTTCTTTGTGCTTTCCAACCTGTTCGTCTGGCTTGGTGGCGGGTACGCGAAGTCGATCTCGGGCTTGCTTGAATGCTACGCGATGGCCCTGCCATTCTTCAGGAACACGCTCGCGTCAGATGCGCTGTTTGGGCTTGGGCTGTTCGGCACGCTGGCGG
>JBGSRG010000556.1:0-3024 GCA_041737685.1 Phycisphaerales bacterium
GGGCGACCCCGCAGCGGGCCGCGCCGACCAAAGCGGCCAAGCCGGCGGCGACCCCTACGTCATGACCCTCGCCGCGATCGACGAGTGTGTCCGCAATCTGGTCTGCGTGGGCACCGATCCCACCCGTATCGCGATTCTCGATAACTTCTGCTGGCCCAGTTGCAAGAGGCCAGAGAATCTCGGCTCGCTGGTTCGAGCGGCGGAGGGTTGCTACGACGGTGCCAAGGCGTATCGAACCCCCTTTGTCTCGGGCAAAGATTCTCTGAACAACCAACTGACGCTGACGCACGACGACGGCGGCACAACCACCATCGAGATTCCACCCACGCTGCTCATCACCGGCATAGGCATTGTGCCCGACGTGCGACGGTGTGTTACAATGGACGCTAAAGCCCCCGGCAACAGGTTGATCGTTGTGCAAGCCTGCCCGACCGACCCGACCGACCCGACCGCCCATAGCACCCAAACGGGCCAAGTCCCTGCCGAGCATTCCAACGAGCGCACTCAGGCTGCGGTCAGCACCGTGGGCTCCATTTTCGAGCAGGTCTTTGGCACGGGTGTACGTCTCGGACCCGCCATCGCCCCGGGCGTAGACCTTGTCTCCGGGCCGTTGACGGCCCGCTGCGTGTACACACTCATCAACAGCGGCATCGTGCGGAGCGCCCACGACGTTTCCGAAGGCGGACTTCTCGTCGCGCTCGCAGAGATGCTCATCGCCGGATCAACCCCCGCAAGCCCTATCGGCGCTCGACTCAAGGGCTTCGGCGGTCTGGGCGCGGTCGAGGCTGCGGCGTGGTTCGCCGAGCCTGCAAGCACCTACTGCCTCGAAATCGACGACTCTGACGAGACGCTGCAGCGAGTGAAGTCGATCGTTAACGCGGCCGCGCCTGACGGTTCGATCTCCGTCCGTGAAGTGGGCACACTCAACGCGTCGGGTGAGCTCACCATCGCATCGGCGGGAAGCCCCGCGACCTCTTGGAACGTTGAAGCCCTGGCAACCGCCTGGCGTGCCCCGCTCGACTGGTGATCGCGTGGAAGTGGTTCTTCTCGACCGTAATGGCGCAAGCACGATCTCGTGAGCCGTCTCGACTCAGGAATCAAGGGCTGGTCGTCGCGTCCTCAATGCTCTCGCTCTTGCCCCGCTTGGGCTTGCGTTTGCCTTTCGCGGCAGCGCCGCTCTGTGCAGCAATCGCCGACTGCATCGAGCGTCGCATCTGCGCACGCATCGCGTTCACTTCCGCAACGCCCATCCCGCTCTCGCGCGTGTCCACCGTGATCGCGTTGAGCCAGACCTCGTCTACGAGATCGAAGCCCATCTCACGCACTCCCGCCTCAAGCCCGGCCATGTGGCCGCCACCATAGATCACCGCGATCGAAGCGTGCCCGGGCTCATCCCGCAGCACCCGTCGAAGATCGTTCAGCACCACGTCGTTTCGATCGTGCAGAATGACGTGCATCAGTTTGCCCATGTCGCCCGGCTGTGAGTCCAGCATCGCATCAGCCTGAGAGAGCATGTCAAGCATTGCCACCTTCACCACCGTCGCGAGCATCTTGTTCGAGCCGACGATCCCCAGAAAGAACTTGGCAAGTTTGCCCGAGAGCGACCCGCCCGACAGCATCCCGAACAGCGCGCTGCCATCAGCACCAGACTCCTTCAGTCTCGTCTGCAACTGATCCATCGACAGATCAGAACTCCGCCAGTTAGGCCCGCTGTGGTCCATCTCGTCGAGTTGGAACGTCAGGCCCAGCGCATGGGCCAGCCGCTGCTGAATGCCATCTGAATCGGCATCAGGGTCGCTCGCGGCCTCCAGCCACGAGTGGAACAACTCGTTCTCGGCGCCGCCAATTGAGGACCGCCGAATGTCCGCATCGATTCCCTCGCCGCCCTCCACCCCATCGGCACCGCGCGAGACCACGTCGAGCGTCGTCGCCTCTTGCGTGCCGGCGGTCTGACCGCTGAACTCCAGCACCAGCGGCGTGCCCCAACCGTCGCTCAGCAGGTCGCGAACGAACGGCCCGGCCCGATCGCCCAACTTTGACGAGACGTCCTCTATCTGTTGTGGATACGCACCGTCGCGTTCACGCAGAAACTCCGCCGCCGCCGCAACAATGCGCAGTCGATCGCCCGTGATCGTCGCTCGCACAGCGTCCGGGATGTCCGCGTCCGGATCGATCTTGCCCGTGCCCGGCGGCCGAACGCCCTCAAAGAGAACAACGTCTTTCGCATCCAGCGACGCCTGCAGGGTCTTGTAAAACTCCCGATCGCCGATGTGAACCGCTGCGACCAGGTGCAGGCTTGCCCCGCCTTCCGGCTTCGCAAACCGTTTCGCGGCAGTTTGCAGCCGCACGATCCGACCGCCCTGCTCGTCTTGCACGCGGATGTATGGTCCCGACGTCGGTTCGGGCTCATCGGTACGCACTGCCGCACCCGCGACGCTCGCCTTGCCGACTGTGGCTGCTGCACCGGATGTGCTCGATGTGCCCGAGGTGCCCGCCCCTCGCGCTATCGCTCCAGCACCAACGACCCAGCCCACGCTCACCACGGCCAAGAGCAGACCAACGCTCCGAACCACTCTCCCCGCACACAATCGTGCGGCACGAGAAGGCCCGCGCACTGCCTCTTTCAATTCTTTGCCGAAGGCGAAACTTGAACGTGTGTGCATGGTGCCCGCCTCTGTTTGAGAATGCCCAACTTGTAAGTGCCCGACTCGTGAATGCCCAGTTTGCGAATGCTCAGGCAGAGCATGAGAACGAACGGCCCCGCTCGCACCGATCGCCCCACCCTCCCTGCCCGCCCAGAACCATACCGCCCAGTCGCCCACGGGTTGACGGCACCGCCAAGAAACGCTGCGCCGAACCGCACGAAACCGCCTCAGCCCACCGCCACTACTCAGCACGAAGCATCAAGTCCGCCGAGCGGTGCTGCCAACGCCTGCGGATCGAATCCGCGATCACCACATGTGCCCGCTGGGCCGACGCACGAAGCCCGCCATCGGAGTCGCTTCCCGCCATCCGCGCCAGGGC
>JBGSRG010000009.1:0-4041 GCA_041737685.1 Phycisphaerales bacterium
CCTGCGACGGCCACCACTTCACAACGCGCGGCCCACAAGGAAGGAGCGGGAACGGATGTCTCGCGCTGAGCCAGCGCCCGCGGACGCACGATCATCGCGAGCTGCCGCTGCGCCCGCTGATGTACCCGCCGATGCGGGCACTGAGACACCAAGCCCAGCGCGCCCATCGGGCAAGCCGTGGGAATCCGCCAAGGGAGGAGAGGGTTCGCAGACCGATCCGCTGGCGGCACGCTTTGTTGAGTCGCTCTCGTATGACACGCGCTTGTTCGACGTCGACATACGCGGTTCGCTCGCACACGCACGGATGCTCCGTGCGGTTGGGCTGCTTGAAGCAGCAGACCTCGTCGCGATCGAGCGCGGGCTGGCCGAGATTCGGGCGGAGATTGAGGCTGCGCCCGCCGGGCCGAATGCGGTACAAGTTGTGGGCGCGTGGCCTGGCTGGAAGATCGAACTCGAAGACGTCCACATGTGCATCGAAGCAGCGCTGATCGAACGGATCGGCGATGCGGGTCGGAAGTTGCACACCGGCCGAAGCCGAAACGATCAGGTCGCGTTGGATGTTCGGTTGTGGATCCGCAGCGCCATCGACGAGTTGTGCGTGAGGCTTGGCTCGCTGATGGACGCCTTCGCGGACCTCGCCGGGCGACAGGGTGACGTTCCGTTGCCGACCTATACCCACATGCAACGCGCGCAGCCCGCCTGCGTTGGTGCGGAGTGCATGGCGTGGTGGGCGATGATCTAGCGCGACCGCGAGATGCTCTTGGGTCAGCGAGAAGATCCGTTCGGTCTTGCCGCATCGCCGCTGGGTTCGGGCGCGATCGCGGGCTCGAGCCTGCCGCTGGACAGGGAGATGACCGCCGAATCGCTGGGCTTCTCAGGCCCGACGCTGAGTTCCATTGACGCGACGGCTTCGCGCGATGAAGCGATGGACTTTGTGTATGCGCTGGCGAGGATCGGCGTGCATCTGTCTCGCTTTGCTGAGCAGTGGATCCTCTATTGCACCACGGAGTTTGGGTTTGTGTCCATTGGCTCGGCGTACACCACCGGCTCGAGCATGATGCCGCAGAAGCGAAACCCGGACATGCTGGAGTTGATCCGCGGGCGAGCGGGGAACCTGATCGGCTCGCTGACGGCGCTACTGAGCATCTGCAAAGGTTTGCCGATCGGCTACAACCGCGACCTGCAGGAGGACAAGCGGCACGTTTTTTCGGCCTTTGACACGGTGCGAGATTGCGTCGAGATGTCAGCGAGGATCGTACGGTCGGCCCGCTTCAACGCCGAGGCCATTGCCCGCGCTGGAGGCGGAGGGCAAGCGGGTACCTCAGGACTCGATCGAGGCCACGCGGATGCCACATCGTTGGCCGAGTACTTTGTGCGGCAGGGTGTTCCCTTTCGCACAGCGCACCAGATCGTCGGCACGCTCGTGCGGACGTGCGATGCACGCGGGGATGGCCTATCACTGGGCGGACTCTCGATCGAAGACTTTGCAAAGGCGCTTCGAGACCACGGCCGATCGGCGGATTCGGTTGGCTCAGATGTTTACCAATCGCTGGGGTTCGCGGGCGTGATCCGAAGTTACGCGACTATGGGGCACGCAGGAACCGGCCCGGGCGGGTATCGCGACTGGTTGCGATTGCTGGGCGAGCAGCGCACCAGCATTCGTTCAGATGACGCAGCGAACGCGCGGACGGCTGGATCCGAGGCGGCGAAGGCTGATGCCGATGGTTCGGAACCAGAGAGCGTCACGACAGGGGACAGCGCGGGCGAGCAGGATCTGTTCGGCCGCGACGCGAGTCTGGCGCAGCGCGGAGAGAACGACGAGCAACGCGGAGAGTTCGAACTCGCCGCACTCGCTGAACATGGCCGCGATGCCCACTCATTGACATCGGCCGATGCCGTGCTGGTTGCGGCGTATGAAACGGCCGCCCGAACACTGGACGATCTGCCGTACACCAATGAGTTTGAGGCGCTGTTCGAGCGTGTGAGTGCTTCGGGCGTGCCATCTCCGGCCTTCGCAACGCGGCGCTCGGTGCTCCGACGGCTCCAGAATCTTCGCAAGGCCAGCAAACTGCCGAGAGTTGGACGTGCCTCGTCAGCGCCACCCGCGCTTAAGCCCGAGGATGAGCAGGCTCTAGCGTCGCTGGTCGTCGCCGCGGTTGGCTCAACGGGCCAACGCGACCAACTGCCCTATGACGAACGGTTCGACCACTTAGCGGCGGAGTTCAATCATCGGGCCGGGCTGAGCCTGTCGCCCCACGATATCTGGCGCGTGATCGCGAAGTTGGCGAAGTAGGACGCAGCGAGCATTCGCTGTTGTACAGCACGAAGGACACCATGAGCGAACGAACATCACCAGCCAATGCGCACAATGAAGCTACTACCAGGCAAGAGGCGCTAATTGATGCCTCGGACAAGGCTCGTTCGACAGGCATGCTTGCTGTGAAGGAGCCAGCCGAGACCGTGCGTGCGCTGATGGGCGGGCTGATCGACTATGCCGGCCTTTTCCCACCGGCCAAACTCGACATGGCCGCCGCCGTAGACGCGTTTTGGCTGCACCTGAAGTCCGACGATGCTTGGATGCTCGGACGATTCATCGTGCCAACGTCGCGGCTGAGAGAGTTTGCGTCGGCCGTGGCCGGGAAGTTACCGACACTCATGACCGAACAAGCACAACCGCACGAAGAGCCTTGGCTGATCTCGGCGCTTATCGACGGTGATCTTGATCAGAATCTCGATTCGATCTTTGCTTTCAATCACCATCACGCCCAGGCTGGCAACGGTCTGGCGCTGGTAGACGCGGTCGAGATTCGTGTTCCGACTTCCGAGGGTGCGGCCGCCGCGGCGGAGTTCATCGATTCCGCGATTGAATCGATGCCGGAGGAGTTGTTCCCGTTCTTCGAGATTCCCTCGCACAACGTCTCCGACTGTCGCGGGCTGATCGCAGCACTGGCTGGCGCTGATGCCGGCGCGAAGATTCGCACGGGCGGTGTGACGCCCGACGCGATACCGCCGTCGGCAGCGCTTGCAGAGTTTCTGGTTGCGTGCTCGGCGGCAGATGTGGTGTTCAAGGCAACGGCGGGGCTGCACCACGCGGTGCGGGCGCACTACCCGTTGACGTATGAGCCGAACAGCGCGAAGGGTTTGATGCACGGGTATCTCAATCTGCTGGTCGCGTCGGCGCTGGTGCGAACCAAGGACGTGAGCGCGGAGATTGCGACGGCGGTGCTGGAGACAATCGACGTGCAGTCCTTCAAGATCGGTCCTTCGTCGATCGGATGGAGGGGTGCCAAACATGGCGAGTGTTCGATCAGCGCCGATGAGTTGGGTGAAACACGCGAGACCTTCGCGCTGAGTTATGGCAGTTGCTCATTCGATGAGCCGGTGTCAGAACTGCGTTCGATCGGTGCGTTGTAGCGCGAAAGGCCTCTTGATCCTGATCTTGCCCGGTCGAACTCGGCTTCGGAGCGTTCATGCTGAACAATGTCGATTGGCTCGGGCTGCTGGCATTGCTCGGGCTGGGGCTGGTGCTTTATCTGCTGGCCCAGGTTGCAATCATCGTCAGGACGCTGGTTCGACCGGCGCCCAGGGGCTACGGCTGGGCAGTGTCTCGCGGCGTGCCGGGCGATCCAGGCGAGGTCTTGGTTTGCGAAGCAGATTCGCAGCCAGCAAGCCCGGGCGACCAGACGTGGGCGGTTCGGCCACAGTTTGTTGAACGCACACTCAGGCTTGGCAAAGGGGAGACGAAGGCCTGGGACATTCGCGGGCTGAACCCGAGCGGACCAGTCGCCATTATGACACACGGCTGGGGCGACTCGCGTGCCGTGATGCTCAGCCGTTTGCCGGCGTTCGTGGGGGTCTGCTCACGGCTGATTCTGTGGGATCTGCCAGCCCATGGCGACTCGGCGACAGGTGGCAACTGCACGCTGGGCGTGCGCGAGCGCGACGACTTGCTGCAAGTGTTGGATCAGTTGGGTTCATCATCGGCTTCGGATGAGAATCCATCCATTGCCTCAGCCAACCACCTCGAACGTGTGTTGCTCC
>JBGSRG010000024.1:0-1529 GCA_041737685.1 Phycisphaerales bacterium
GCGGTCGCGGCGGCGATGGTTGTGGAAGCGGCTGGGGGCGAGGTTGGGGGTGAGGCGGAGCGCGGCGGGTTTGTGACGCTTGAAGCGGGGCGTGCGTGGCGGCTTCGACTTCGGCTGGATGAATCGCTGCGCGTGTTGGTGCGTGCGGTGGATGAGCACGGGATAGAGACGGTCGAACGATCGACGTATGTACTTGCGTCGCTGAGTGATGCGGCGCCTTCGGCTTCGATCACGCGGCCGACGGAGGACCGATCGGTCTTGCCGACGGCGGTTGTGGAGGTTGAGGCGGAGGGTCGCGATGATGTTGGGCTGGTGTCAGTGGCGCTGGAGCGACAGATTGCGCGGCGGCCCGACGGGAGCGCGGGTGCGCCGGCGGAGCCGATTGAGGAGCGCGTGGTTGTGGAGGAGGTTGCGGTGGGGGCGGTTGGGGATGGTGAGGCGTGGGATGAAACAGGCGCGCTGAAGATGCGAACGGCTTCGTTACGGCTGACGGCGAGCCGGACGCTGGATCTGAGTGAACTTGATCTGCGTGCGGGCGACGAGGTGTGGCTGACGGCGCTGGCGATCGATGCGTTCAGACTTGATGGCAAGACTCACGAGCCCGTGCGGTCGGGCGTTCGCAAACTGAGAATCATGTCGCGTCAGGAACTGGTGGAGCAGGTTTGGGCAGAACTGGGGAGTGTTCGGCGCAGCGCGATCCAACTGGATGAGGATCAGCAACGGGCGATGGAGCTGCTGGAACAGCCATCGGCGAGCGGGACAGCGCAGGCGGCGCGGGCGCAGGCGGGGATCAGCGAGCGACTGGAACGGCAGGATCGGGCGATCGACCGGCTGCGCGAGCGGTTAGATGAGAACGGACTTCGAGAGGAGGGGCTGGATCGTGTGTTGAACGAGGCTGGCGGCGCTGTGAAGCGCGCGGGTCGAAGTTCGAGCGAGGCGGCGACGCAGGCGGGCCGCGCAGCGCAGGCGATGGAGCGGGAAGCAAAGGACTCGCCAGCGAGTGGTGAAGCGGGCAAGAGTGATGAGCAGAACGCGCGTGCGGGCGAGGCGGGCGATGCCAAGCCCAACGCGAGTGAGAGCGAGGGTGCGGAGAAGAGCGAGGGAGGGAAGGAATCGGCAGGGGCGGGTGAGACTGGTGCGAGCGGCGCGGAGCAGTCAGAGGCGGGTGAGTCGCAAGCGGGGCAGTCAGGTGCGGGCGGGTCGCGAGCGGGTAAGGCAAAGGCTGGCGAGTCGAAGGCTGGCGAAAGCGCAAGCCCTTCTGATGCCGCGAAGTCTGAGGCAGCGCAATCGCAGCAGAGTGTTCGAGACGAACTCGCCAACCTCGTGGACATGCTCGACCAGGGTCAGGACACGTGGGCCAGTCGGCGCGCGATCGAACGATTGCTCGAAGATCAACGAACTCTCGCGGAACGGACGGCGGGTGTGGGCGAGCAGACCGGTGGCAAGTCCGCCGCGGAGTTGACTCCTGAAGAGCGTCGGCAGTTGGCCGAGGCCGCGGCGGAGCAGCGTTCGCTCGCCGAGCGGGCGAG
>JBGSRG010000036.1:0-3902 GCA_041737685.1 Phycisphaerales bacterium
CCTCGGCCGCGACATCGAAGTCGAAGTAAGCCCAGCGAGAATCGGCACCGGCCGCCCGGCGTTCTTGGCCTTTAACGGATGCACCGAGGTCAAGCCCGATGCGCTCGTCGGCATGATCGCCTCGGCTATTCGTGCTCGAACGCGAACAGCCGCCGAGCCAGCCGCCGAGCCAGCCGCCGTAGACCTGGCGCCGAAGCCAACCGCTCAATCGATCTTCGACAACCAACCGAGCGAACTCCGCTCTGCCCGATCGCTCTCGCCCACTCACACGCCGACTCGCTCACCAGAAGTTGCACCCAAGTCATCGCAACCAATTCCCGTAGCCCCAGCATTCACGCAGCCTGTCGCCGCAGTTCTTCCGCCCGTGCCCGCCCGTCCAGCACCAGTCGGCGTTCATCAAAGCTCGCTCAGCGCCCACGTCACGGGTCTGGCATCGGTCGCCATTTTCTGCCCTTACGCCGACGGCGTCGAGTTCGCCACCGACCACACCGGCCGCTTGCACGTGCTGGGTCGGCTCGACTCGGTTCGCGGCAGCGAGGCTGCGCTCCGTGATCTCATGGTCGCTTCAGAGTGGGCGCAGGTTCATGCGCCACTGCTGCGCATGGCGGCACCGGCACTCGGCAAACGCATCGACGGCACCACCCTCGACACCGAAGAGATGCCCGTCATGCACCTCTTCTCGAGCGAGCCACAGAAAGTCCGGCGCTTGCTCGAGACCGACGTGCGCGTACACCTGCTCTCGCCCGTCTGCGTGGCGGGTCAGAGCGGCTGGTTCTGCACGCCGCTGAACTGACAAAGCACACACAATCATCCGCCTGCGTTGCCCCGCGCACGCCGTTGCTGCCAAACCCCCATTCAAGCTCCTGCGGCAATGGCGATTCGCTTTGACCGGTGCTTCGGTGTTCATCATGCTTCTAGCATGGCGAACACCGTCCGTCTGCACCGTGTCTTTCGCTGCCCGCCCGACCGTCTCTACAAGGCGTTTCTCGACCCTAAGGCCATGGTCAAGTGGCTTCCACCTCACGGCTTCGTGGGGGAGCTCCACTCGATCGACGCTCGCGTCAGCGGCGGATACCGCATGTCCTTCACCAACTTCTGCACCGGACAATCGCACAGTTTCGCCGGAACCTATATCGAACTCGCAGCGGGCGAGCGCCTCCGCTACACCGACAAGTTCGACGATCCAAACCTGCCAGGCGAGATGAGCGTCTCGATCACTCTCAACAAGTTGCGCTGCGGCACCGAACTCACCATCGTGCAGAAGAACATCCCCGCGCAGATTTTTGTCGAGTTCTGCCACCTCGGCTGGCAGGAACCACTCGCAATGCTGGCCTGTTCGATCGAGCCAGACATCCCGTAACGCTCATCGAGCCTTACGCCGACTCCTTGCGCTTCACGCGCAGGTCCACCAGCCGCGGCGGTCGCTCCACATGGTGCGAGTCGATCACGTACTCGGCGCCCTCGCTCGCCACGTCGGGCAACTCGTACATGATGCCCAACATGAGTTCTTCCAAGACAGCCCGCAACCCGCGTGCGCCCGTCTCTCTCGCCAGCGCCTTGCGGGCAACCGCACGAAGGGCACCCGGGGTGAAGGTCAGTTGAGCGTTCTCCAACGAGAACATGTGCTGATACTGACGCATCAGCGCGTTCTTCGGCTCGGTCAGCACGCTCACCATCGCCTCTTCGGTCAGCGGCATCAACGGTGCCAGCACCGGCAATCGACCGACCAGTTCCGGGATCATGCCGTACTCGATCATGTCCTCGGGTGTCACCTGCGCAAGCACCTGCGACCGCTCTTGCTCCAGCGTCATCGAGTCCTGCGCCGAAACCGCGAAGCCGATCCGCTTCTTGCCGATCCGCCTGCGGATGATGTCCTCGATGCCCACAAACGTGCCGCCACAGATGAACAGGATGTGCGTGGTATCGATCTGAATGTACTGCTGCTCGGGGTGCTTGCGACCACCCTGCGGCGGCACATTCGCCACGGTGCCCTCGAGCATCTTCAGCAGGCTCTGCTGCACGCCCTCTCCCGACACATCTCGCGTGATCGAGACGTTGTGGCTCGTCTTGCCGATCTTGTCGATCTCGTCAATGTAGATAATGCCGCGCTGGCACGCCTCGATGTCAAAGTCCGCGCTCTGCAGCAGTTTCAGAAGCAGATTCTCAACGTCCTCACCAACGTACCCGGCCTCGGTCAGCGTCGTCGCGTCGCCGATGGCGAACGGCACATTCAGAATCCGCGCCAGAGTCTTGGCCAGCAGCGTCTTGCCCGAACCCGTCGGACCAAGCAACAAGATGTTGCTCTTGTCCAGTTCGATCGCGTTCTCTTCCTTCTCGGCATGGATCAGTCGCTTGTAGTGCGAGTGAACCGCAACCGAGAGCGCCCGCTTGGCCTGGTCCTGACCGATCACATACTGATCCAGATACTCCTTGATCTGGCGTGGCGGCGGAATCTCCGTGAACAATGCCCCGGCGGACGAAACCCGCCGACGCTCTTGCCGGAAAATATTCTGGCACAATTCGGTGCAGTTGGCGCAGATGTAGACATCGCCCGGTCCTTCAACCATCGGGCCAACATCACGGCTGGTCTTGCCACAGAACGAGCAGGTTGTGACCCGCCGGCCCTTGAACCCACCGCCACTGCCGCCGGATCCCCCACCACTTCCCGAACCACCGCCCGCGCCGCCGCCGGAACCGCCGCCCGTGGAAGGAAGATTCATGTCCGATCCGTCCTTGCTGCCTTTCGCCATGAACGCCTCTTGTAGCCTTGGCGGCTTGGAAAGTGTGTGAGTGAGAGCGCGAGAGAGAGTATCGACCGACTTGGCCCCACCCTCCACACCGGGGAGCAAACAGAAACGGAGCATTTTCGGTCAGACTGTCCGATCCGCGCGGGCGACCAGGTGCCCTCCTTTGAGAGTCGCTTCGTCACCGATTCATCACTGTAGAACTGGCTGCCCGCCAACGTCCAATAGCCCACGGTAACAAGGGGCCAATCAGCCCGAACTCGATGCCCTTGGCATTGATCGTTTCGCCGCTCAGCCCTTCTGCGGCGGTTCCTCACGCTTCGGGCTCTGCTTTGGCGGAACCAGTGGGGTGGGTAGCGGTGCCCCGGTCAGATCAAACCCAGGCCGAGCCACCCGCGATTGCCCGGCCTTTGCTTGATCCCCTCCACGATCGTTATGCGGCTCTATGGACACCCTATTCAGGAGGTCTTTACCCTTCTTCATCTGACCATCACCTGATCCGGGTGCCTTTACGCTTCCCGGCGGTGTTTGGGAAGTGTTCCACGTGGAACAGTTGTCAGCAGTCGATCTGCCGGGCTTGCCCTTCATGGCTTCAACCGCCCGTTCTCGCCAACTCGCCCTGACCCGATCAAACTCTTCCTGGCTCATCTGCCCGGATTCGCGCAAGGCCCGCATCTGGTCCATCAGGCTCGATTGTTGCTGAGCCGCTTTGCCGCCGGCCATCGACTTTCGCCGAACCCGGAGCAGCAGGATGCCCAGACCCGCCGTGACTAGGGCAATGAGCAAAACCGCGATCAGAATTCCCTTGGAATCGGTGTGCGAGGCCACCCGTCCCCAGGCGGGAATTGCGATGGAAATGTTGATCATTCTGTACACGCCGGAGTGGTTCCACGGCTCCCGCAACCCCAAAGCGGCCATCACGCCCCGGAAGCAATCGTAGTTCTCAGCGGCATGAGGATGCTGGGCAGGACCACCGAGTCGATGAGTTCGTGGGCTTGCATGTGGAGCGCCTCGATCGCGGCGGGCACTTCGGCCATATCGCGGAAGGGTCCGAGTCGGCGCAGCGTGAGGTAGACGCTGATGGGCAGTTCTGCGGAGTCGGAGGTTTCGTTCCAGTTTCCGCCCGCCGCGGCGCCCGCGCCCGCCGAGGCACTTCCG
>JBGSRG010000052.1:0-5533 GCA_041737685.1 Phycisphaerales bacterium
GCGGGTGCCGCGGCGAGCAAGGCGATCCGGACGGCGGTCGAGCGGGTCGAGCGGGCCGACTTTCCTGCGGCCTTTGTCGGTGCGCCGCGGGGAGTTGATCTGTACCGCGTTGGTGAGCCGGTGCTGGAATCACAGTCGGTAGTGGTGGCGTTGGCTCGAGAGGCGCGGCGCCGCGGCGTACCGCTGCTTGTGCCCGCTGAGGGAACATCGGAGCCCAGCGTGCGAGTGACGGGTGTGGGTTCGGGGGTGAGATTCGAGTGCTCGGTTGGCGGCGATTCTGAGGCGAGGGCGGGCCGCAGCGAAGCAGTCTTGGCTCGCGCGCTGGTGCTCGCCGCGGGAAGCGGCAACGAGTCGCTCGCACGCGATGCCGGTCTGATCGGGCCGAAGGAGCGGATCATGCAGTGTCGGCCGCTGCACATGGTGATGGCCCGCAGGGTGCCCGCAGAGGTCTTTGGCCACTGCCTGGGTTCGAGCACTACGCCGCGATTGACGATCACCACTGCGCCCGATGGGGGACACGACGGAGCAGGAAGAAACGCCGCATCGATCTGGAACATCGGCGGCACGATCGCAGAGACGGGTGTGCAGCGTTCTTCGGAGGAGCAGATTCAGGCGGCGCGCACCGAACTCCGGGCCTGCCTGCCGTGGATAGACACGGCTTCGTGCGAACTGAGTGTGGCGCGCTGGGAGCGTGCAGAGGGCCTGACAACGGATGGATCGCGGCCGGATGAGCCGGTGGTTCGGCGACTTGGCTCAAGTGGGTGCGCGTTGGCCGCCTGGCCGACGAAACTGGCCTTTGCGCCCGAACTGGCCGCTCGCGTGTCGAATGCACTGCGCGAGAGCGGGCTGAGCGCGGGAGGCTTGCTTGCTGGCAACGGCAACAGCTTCGGCGAACGGGAGTTCTGTGAAAGCGGCCTTTGGCAACAGGCGGGCGTGGCACCTTCGCCGTGGGAACGGGCGGGGGCTGTGTGGAACTAAGACCACTGGGAACTTCGGGCATTTGTGTGAGCGTGCTGGGGCTGGGCACGGTCAAACTTGGCCGGAACGTGGGCGTGAAGTATCCCACGGGGGCAGATGGTCGGCCTGTGCCGCTGCCGAGCGATGAGCAGGCGGTGGCGGTTCTCTCGGCTGCTGTGGATCTTGGTGTAACTCTGATCGACACGGCACCGGCCTATGGCAAGAGCGAATCGAGGCTCGGCGAGTTGATGACCGAGAACCGCTGGTTCGGCGGGCGCGACCGCTGGGTGGTTTGTACCAAAGCGGGTGAGGAGTTTGATTCTGAGCGAGCAATGTCGAGGTTCGATTTTTCGGCCGAGGGTGTGACCGCGAGTGTGGAACGGAGCTTGCGCCGGCTTCGCATCGACACGATCGACGTCGTGCTGCTGCATTCTGACGGACGCGACGAGTGGATACTGCGCGAGAGTGGTGGTGTGGATGCGCTGGAGCGACTGTGTCTGCGCGGGCTGGTTCGTGCGATCGGTATCAGCGTGAAATCGCCGGCGGGCTGGCGAGCGGCGAACCAACGACTTGCGTCGACCAAAGCCGGCGCGGTGATGGTCGAGTTTGATCCCGCCCTCGACGAGCATCGCGCCCTCGCGGCCGAATCGTGGGCGCTGGGATTGGGCGTGCTGGTGAAAAAGGGCTTGGCCAGCGGACATGCGCCAAACCCTGCGGCAAGTATCCGGGGCATCGTTGCTGAAGAACACGTTTCGAGCCTGATCGTGGGGACGACCAATGCCCAGCATTTGGTGCTGAACGCCAAGAGTGCGGCCGGAAGGCGAGGGCGGAAGCGCGGAGGGGGCGGCGGCTCCTGAATCAGACGGGTGACGTGGGCCTGCGGCGGAGCGCCGGATTGCCCAGCTGTCCGCACGCGGCCATGGTGTCGCGACCCTTGGTCCGACGGCGCTTGGCAAACACGCCCTCGTCGATGAGCCAGCCCAGAAACGCTTCGACTTCACTCTCTTGCGGTGCGGCCCACGGCGAGTTATCGCGCGGGTTGTAAGGGATAAGATTGACCATTCCCGGCAGCGGTGCGACGTTTGCGTGCTCCGCGCGGCCCAGCACGAAGTCTGCCAGTTCCGCCGCGTGTTCGCGTGCGTCGTTCACGCCGGGGATCAGCACGTACTCGAAGCAGATCTTTGCGGCGCCGAAAATGGGCCACTCGGAGATCGCACAACGTAACTCTCGCATGGGCCAAGCGCGATTGACGGGCATGATGTCGGAGCGGATGCGGTCGTTGGGTGCGTTGAGACTCACGGCGAGATTGAGCCGGTGCCAGCCGGGCTGTCGAACCTGCTGGGCCAAGCGGCGTAAGCCCGCGACATTGCCAACCGTAGACACCGTGATCTTGCTCATGGGCAGACCTACACCATTGGAGTCGGTCAACACCGCGATGGCTTGAATGACGTTGTCGAGATTGTCCGTCGGTTCGCCCATGCCCATAAAGACGATGTTGCGGATCGTTTGGCAGCCGTGCTGTTGTGCCAGCGGGACTTTGGCTTCGAGCGTGTGTCTCGCCGCGAACCACTGACCGACGATTTCTGCGGGACTGAGGTCTCGCAGTTTGCCCATCTGGGCGGTCTGACAGAAGGTGCAGCCCATTGCGCAACCCACTTGGCTCGAAACGCAGAGCGTGTGTGTCAGTTCTCGTGTTTTGCCGATCATCGGGATCAGGACGCTCTCGGTTTCGAGAGCGGCCTCGCCCGGCAGTTGCTGACAGAACTTGCGAACGACTCCCTCAGCGGATTCGGACTCGATCGTGCGGGTGATCGCCGCCGGGCCGGGGCCGATGTGCGGCACGTCGAGAAGACCGTGTCGGAAGAAGGCTCGGTAGCGGTGGATTGCGCCGTTGCGGCCGCCGGGTGCGCTGCGAGGCAGTCGCAGACCAGTGGTGGCCATTGCGTACTGAGCCAGCGTGAGGCCGAGGGCATCGACGGCCGCCCCGCTGTGGTGCGGCGTCGCTGGTTGAAACTGAGGCATCGCAAGGTCGGTGGGCATGGTGCGCAGGGATCGTAGAGGCGATTCTTGCGCTGGCCGAGAAAGGGAAGCTGTTTGGGACAGACCACTTCGGGAATCTTGGCCTAGTTAGAGACGGGCCTTGAGTGGTTGTCCGTTTGGACCGAGAACTAGGAACGCACGCACGGAGGCGACCAACGCCGGGCGCACGGAAGCGCCTTGCCGAGACCGAGTGTGAGGCAAGAGAGAGGTACGCCCCGCTGGAAGGGACGATCTGTGCGAACCGGGCCTGCCGCTTGCGGCGGGCCTCGTTCGTTTTTGGCAAGGGACTTGCCAGGAACAGGGGAGACTTGGAGGGAGCGCGAAGCAGGCAGGGCGAGCCAGTCAAGCTTCGTGGGTGCCGCTTCGCGTCGACCCACGGTCATTCGACTCTGCAGCGATGCGGCAGATCGCAGGAATGAAGCGTCAATCCGCCGTTCAGGTGCTGCTCAATCCCCCTGATCCAGCACCGCCATAAAGGCCTCCTGCGGGATGTCGACCGATCCGATCGACTTCATCCGCTTTTTGCCCTCTTTCTGTTTCTCCAGCAGTTTGCGCTTGCGTGAGACGTCGCCGCCGTAGCACTTGGCCGTCACGTTTTTGCGGAAGCCCTTGATCGTTTCGCGCGCGATGACCTTCGAGCCGATGGCCGCTTGGATGGGAATCTCGAACTGGTGGCGGGGAATCTGCTCGCGCAGTTTCGAGACCAGGTTACGACCGCGGTGCTCAGCGCGATCGCGGTGCACGATGATCGACAGCGCCTCGATCGGCTCACCGTTGACGAGGATGTCCATCTTCACGAGGTTGTCTGCGCGGTAGCCCAGCAGTTCGTAGTCCATGGTGCCATAGCCGCTGGTCATGCCTTTGAGTTTGTCGAAGAAGTCGTAGATGATCTCGGCGAGCGGCACCTCGAAGGTGAGCATCTCGCGGTCGGTAGAGATGAACGACTGGCTCTTGTAGACGCCGCGGCGGTCCATGCAGAGTTTCATCACGTCGCCGATGAAGGTCTTGGGCAAGATGATGTCCACCTTGCAGATGGGTTCGCGGATGTCCTCGATCGAGGAGGGGTCGGGCAGGTCGGCGGGGTTGTGAACTTCGAGCAAGGTGCGATTGTCGGGGATGATCTGGTCGGTGCCGGGAAACTTCTGGCCCGCCGCGGCGACCACGGTGGGGGGGATGCCGCCCTTGTTTGAGGTCTTGACGGCTTGGTCTGCGTCGCCGCGGATGAGAACCTGGTAGGACACGGTTGGGGCGGTCTGAACGATCTCGACGTGGCCCTCGCGCTCCAGGCGTTCTTGGATGATGTCCATGTGCAGCAGGCCGAGGAAGCCGCAACGGAAGCCGAAGCCCAGCGCGTCGGAGTGAACGGGCTGGAAGGTGAAAGAAGAGTCGTTGAGGCTCAGTTTCTCCATCGCGTCGCGCAGTTGTTCAAAGTCCGAGCCTTTGGTGTCTGAAGTCGTCGCCGGATAGAAGTCGCAGAAAACCATCTGCATGGGCGGCTTGTAGCCGGGCAGCGGCTCGGTGGCTGGGTCGAGCTCGAGCGTGACGGTGTCGCCGATGCGGACGTCTTTGAGCGAGCGGATCGCGGCCACGATGTAGCCGGTCTCGCCCGGGTTGAGGCTGGAGACGCGTACGGGCTTGGGCGTGTACTTGCCCAAGTCGGTCACTTGGAAGGTGCGGCCCGTGCCGAGCATTCGGATTTTGTCGCCGACTTTGAGTTGCCCACCGTCCATGACTCGGACGTAGGTGATCACGCCGCGATAGTCGTCGTACACGGCATCGAAGATCAGGGCGCGAAGTTTGGGCGTCACGGGCTTGCGTGGCGGCGGGAAGCGTTCGCAGATCGCCGCGAGCAGTTCCTTGATGCCCTGGCCGGTTTTGGCAGAGACGTAGATGCACGACTCGGCGGGGATACCGAGCACCTGCTCGACCTCCATAGCCATGTCGTCGGGTCGTGCCGAGGGCAGGTCGATCTTGTTGATGACCGGCACGATGGCGAGGTCTTCGTTGATGGCGAGATAGGCGTTGACGACGGTCTGGGCCTGCACGCCCTGGGTCGAATCGACGACGAGGATGGCACCCTCGCAGGCCTTGAGCGCTCGGGAGACTTCGTAGTTGAAGTCGACGTGGCCGGGCGTGTCGATGAAGTTAAGCATGAACAACTCGCCGTGCGCGTCGTTGTCATGGACCGCACGCGCTGAGGCGGGTGCGTCGTCATCATCGCCCTTGGGTGTTTCGAAGTCGGCTTCGAGGTCGTCGGAGGTGCTGCCGAGTTTGTGATGGTGATACACCGTCACGGCGGAGGCCTTGATGGTGATGCCGCGCTCGCGTTCGAGGTCCATGGAGTCGAGCAGTTGTTCTTTGGCCTCGCGAGAGGAGACGGCGTTGGTCGCCTGCAACAGCCGGTCGGCGAGGGTGGACTTGCCGTGGTCGATGTGCGCGATGATCGAGAAGTTGCGGATACGCGCAAGGTCGTGGGGGATGATGTTGGGGTTTGAGGCCATGCGGGCGAGGGTCTCGGTGGAGGCGAGTGGGGGCG
>JBGSRG010000103.1:0-9007 GCA_041737685.1 Phycisphaerales bacterium
GGCGGGCGAACCTCCAGCCCCACGCGCCCGTCGGGCCGCAGCGTGCGCTTGCAATCCTCAACATACTGAATCCAGTCGCTGACTTTCTGCGCCCCGCTCTCGAAGGTGAGAAACGCGGCCATGTACTGGTTCGGGAAAAACGTCTTGAGGTAGGCCGTCTGATACGCGATGATGGCGTAGCCGGTCGAGTGCGACTTGTTGAAACCGTAGCCCGCGAACTTGAGGATCAACTCGAAGAGCTCTTGCGCTGCGGCCTGGCTCAGGCCCTGCTTCATCGCGCCCCCAACAAACTTCGGGCGCTCCTTCTCGATCTTGTCGTGCCGCTTCTTGCCGATGTTCTTGATCAGGGTGTACGCATCGCGCAGCGTGATGCCGCCCAGACCATGCACGATCTGCATCACCTGCTCTTGATACACCATCACGCCGTACGTCTCGCTCGTGAAGCGATCAACCACCGGATGCACCTGCGGCACACTCTCGGTGCCGTGCTTGCGCCGGTTGTAGTCGGGGATCAGGTCCATCGGCCCCGGCCGAAAGAGCGCATTGGCCGCGATGAGGTCTTCGAGCCGATCGGGCCGCATATCCATCAGCAGGCGGCGCATGCCGCCCGACTCAAACTGAAACACCCCTGTGGTATCGGCGCGTTGAAAGAGCGTGAAAACGTGCGGATCGTCGCACGTCAGCCGATCCAGGTCGAGCGGATGATTCATCAGCAGCCGCAGAGCGGCAGGGCGGCTTTCCCCGCCTGCCGCATTTGTCGGCTTTGCCCCCCGTGCCCCAGTTGCACGAGCTGCCCCCTCTCCCTGTAAGTCTTCGCGTCTGCGAGCCTCAAACTCCGATCCTCTCCCAACGGCCTTCCAGATCTGCTCCTCGCTCAGGGTCTCACGAATGAGTTTCTTGGCACGCTCGATCACGCTCAGCGTGCGCAGGCCCAAGAAATCCATCTTCAGCAAACCCATCTTCTCGCATGTAGGGCCGTCCCACTGCGTCACCACGGCGTTGGGGTCGGCCTCGCCGCCCGCGCCGCCACCGCTGGGCTTGTACAGCGGCACAATCTCGTGCAAGGGCCGCGTGGCCACGATCACACCCGCCGCGTGTACGCTCGCGTGCCTTGCCTGACCCTCCAGCGTTCGCGCATCGTTGATGAGCGAGCGAATCTGGTGCGCTGACGCTCGCTGCGCATCTGACAGGTCCTTGTTCAGTCTGTCGATCGCCGCGCTGTCGCCCTCATACGCGCCGGCAAGTTCCGGCTCCTTTGCCAGCGCTTCGTCGAGCGTGATGTTCAACTGCTCGGGGACCAGTTTGGCAATGCGGTCGGCTACGGGCAGCGAGATGTTGTGAACCCGCGCCACGTCGCGGATCGCAGCACGGGCCTTGAGCGTTCCAAACGTGATGATCTGCGCAACATGGCCATACTTCTGGCGCACATAGTCGATCACCTCAGCGCGACCGTTCTGACAAAGATCGATGTCGATATCGGGATATTCCGACCGATCCGGGTCGGTGAATCGCTCGAACAGCAGGCCATAGCGCACGGGACACGCATTCGACAGGCCCAGCGCATAGCCCACCATGGTGCCAACGCCCGAACCGCGCGCATTGGCCGGGATACCGCGCTGCCGACCTTCGCTCACAAAGTCCCACACGATGAGGAAGTACGCCGAGATGTTCTTGTCGGCGAGAATCCTGAGTTCGCGGGCCATGCGCGCTCGAACGTTCTCAAAGAACTCAATCTGCCCGTCTGCCTCCTCTTCCTGCCCGCGCGCCCTCTTCCCACCTTCTGGTTGCGCGTGCTCAACCTCTGGCCCATAGCGCCACACCGCGCCCGCCCGCGTCAACATCTCAAGCGCCTCGTCGCACTCGCGCTTCGCCGCAGCGTTCAGTTCGGCAAGTTCGCTCGCCCCAGTCCCCGCCGGCGGCGCAAACGGAATCACCTCAAACTCGCGGCAATAGGCGTTGTACCACACCGTCAGATCGCCGCCAAACACCGGATCGTCCCAGCGAGGCATGTCCTTCCAACCCGTGCCCCGCGCTACCGACCCTTGCGCCCCCACTTCCTGAACTCGTCTTCTGACACGCACCATCGGTGCGTTCTGTTGGCCGATGGGCGGCATTGCCGGCCCACCACCCGCGCCATGGCCACCTGTGCCGTCCGCCGATATCGCCTCATCGCCGCGAAGACATCGCTCGGCGATGATCAGCGTGTTGTCACACGCCACGCGCCCAACCTCGCCCGCTTCGCCGCCATACTCAGCGTGAAAGAGCAATCGCATCTCTTCCGGACTCTTGACGTAAATCTCAGGCGGATACCTCATCCGCTGCTCGTCGCCCTTGAGTTTGCCCGTCGAGATGCAGATCAGCGTGTCGTGGGCCTCGTGGTCCTCAGCGAGCAGAAAGTGCGAGTCGTTGTCGCACACCAGCGGCGCGCCCGTCTCTCGCGCCAGCCGAATCAGCAGCCGGTTGATCGAAATCTGCTCGGCGACATGGTGCTGCAACTCAATGAAAAACCTCGCACGCTCCGCCGGCACGGGCGCATCGGGGTTCGCCTCAGACCCATTGAAAACACGATGATGCCAGCGGGCGCTCTCCACCGCGCGTTCCCAGTGCTTCTGGTCGTTGCTCCGCGCATACGCGAGCAAGTGATCACCGATCTCGCTGCCCAGATGGCCATTGATCGCGATCAGGCCCTCGTTGTGCTGCTCCAGAAGATCGCGGTCCATCCGCGGCTTGAAGTAGAACCCCGTGAGATACGCCTCGGACGAGAGATAGACCAGATTCTCCCAGCCGCGCAGGTTCGCGCACAGCAGTACCAGGTGATACCCACCGTCCGAGGTGCCGGTGTAGGTCTTGTCGGTCCGCCTGCGTCCCGGCGGCGTGACATACGCCTCAACACCCAGAATCGGCTCGACGCCCTCGGCCTTGGCGGCCTGATAGAACGACGCCGCACCAAAGAGGTTGCCGTGGTCCGTCACCGCCACGGCGTGCATGCCCAACTGCTTCACACGCTTAACGAGCTTGTCCAGTCGGTTGCCGCCGTCGAGCAGCGAGTACTCGCTGTGCAAGTGCAGGTGCACAAACCCCTCGCCCGCAACGCAGTTGGGGTGAGGCTTCGAGGCCAACGGGGATTCGGGGTTGCGGGTGGTCATCCGTGACGGGTTGCAGACGGGGGATCGATCTGGCACGCGGGTGAACCGTGCATGATACCGGAGGCAGGAGCGCTCCCGGCCGATTCGGGCGCAGCCCGCTTTCACCTGTCAGTAGACAGGGCGGGGCCGTGCAGTGGGCGCGGCGAAGCGGAGGGGATTGAAGCACGCGGGCTGCGAAATGGAAGGTCCCAGCGCCCGTTCCCCCACTTCCAATCCCCACCGCCCAAACCCTCACTGCCCAAACAAGTTCTTCTCTACAAACATCCCCTTCTCCTCAAAGTACTTCAGCGCTTCCTCAACCGACTTGAAAATCCTCGTCGCAGTCTCGGTGATAAACGGCGACGGCGCCTTCTGCGGCTTCCACACCACATACACCTCCTTGGTGTGCTCCCAGGCGTGCTGCAGTTCGCGCTCCACGCCGCTCGACAGGCCCGGAATGCCCATCGCATCCTTGCCGTGCGACGACGGCAGTTCGGGGATCAGACTCACGATCATGTCCGACTGATCGATCAACTTGAAGTCCCGCATGTAGATCTGGCCGTCCACGTCGCCCGCGATGTCCAGCACCTCGCGCACACGCACCTTGATCGGCGGGCCGTCGGCGTTCTTGGCCCCACCGAAACTGTGCGCCGAGACTTCCAGATGCTCCTTGCCGTCGCGCGCTGCGGCGATGGCACGGTCCAGCAGCAGTTTCTCGTCCACATCACCCGGATCAAACGTGATGAAGTGCTCGGCGAGCGCCGCACGGAACGAATCGATCTCCGCAAGCACGTCCGGCATGTCCACCACGTGCGACATCGGAAAGCTGGGATAGACCTTGCGCATCTGCGGCCGACAAACCAGCCGAAACAGCGTCTTGACCGTCGGCACGTGCCGCCCGCGCGACACGATGTAAAACTTCGAGCCAGGAACGGCCTGCGACAGAATCTCCGTTGCCAGGATCTCCTCTTCTCGCCAGACCATGCAGTCCTTCAGCGTCGCGTCGATGTCGAAGTCGCGGTGCAGGCGATGATGTACCACCTCGATGTTGTCGACCAGACAGATAAAGACCTCGGGCTCGAGCGCACGAACCTGATCAAAGTCAAACGCCGAGAAAAGCCCGTGCCGCCAGCGAAACGTCGCGTGCGTGTTCACCAGAATGTTCGGCTTGTCTTTCGCATCAGTGATCACGTCCTTGAAGGCGGCGCGCCGCAGCGAGTTGAGCCTGCTGATGGGCAGATCAAGGATGCGGCCCGAACGAATGTCGCGCGCCTCGGCGTACATCATGTCGCCGATGTTGAACAGTTCCAGACTCTCTCCCTGCTGCCCCGCGAAGGCCGCGGTCTGCGTGAGATACTGCTTCTTGTCCATGCCGATCTGACCGGTGACGATGGCGCGCATAAGGAGAGATTCCCTTGAATGTTTGGCCGGCGAAAGGTGTCCACGAAGCCGGTAGTTTAGGGTTGCCCGCGCCACGCCCCGCCGCGGCCGGCCCGATGGCGTTCGAGCCGAGCAGAATCACCCCGCCTGTCCGCTTGCTACCCCCCGTGGCATCAGCCTTCTGGCCAATGTTGCCCTCTTCATCCATCTCGCTCGCGAAATCGAAATCCGTCCCGCGACGCCGACGCCTCAGGCTTGAAACACAACGCGCAGGCAGATCACATCGAAGTCCGAAAGGCCGGACTTCGATGGCACGGCCTCATCGCTCCCTTATCCATAACCCCGCCCCAACGACCAACTCCCCGACTGTTGATCCATTACGCCCGCGTTCCATTCGCCCGGCGCCGTAACCGACGGACAGACACCGCTCCTCCCAAGCCCAGCAGCGCCAAGCCCGAGGGTGCGTGGTCAGCGCAAGTAACGACTTATACCCGGCCGCCAAATGCGCAAGGTAGCCGCCAGCGCACGGCCAGCGTTCGGGCACGAATCGTCCGGACAAGCACCGCCTCTGCCGAGTCAAACCCAGCCGTCTGACGACAGGCCAGCCTCACACGTTGGTTGTTTCTGACGAATCCGTCGTTTCTGCGCTGTCCTCGTCGTCGTCGCCCTCTTCCGCTTCGGCGTTCGCCGCCGCGGCGGCCTCGGCCTCGGCCAGCGCCTTGCGGGCTTCCTCTTCCTGGGCCTTCATCGCCTGCTCTTCAGTGATGCCCTTCTTCGCCGCCACTTCTTTGGCCATCTTGCGCTTGATGGCCTCGATCTTCACTTTGTCGGGCGCCAGCATCACCGTGGCCTGCTTGCCCATCAGCCGAGGCATCATCTCAACCTTCGAGATATCGGCCAAACTCTCGACGATGCCGCGCAGTCGCTGCATACCCAGCTCGCGGTGCGCGATCTCGCGTCCGCGGTAGCGCTGCGTAAAGAGCACCTTGTGGCCCGCCATGAGAAAGCGCCGAGACTGCTCGACCCGGATCATCACGTCGTGCGGATCGATCTTGACGCTGCGGCCAAGCCGCACTTCCTTCATTTCGTTCGACTTCGAGGCGGCGCGGCTCTTCTGCTCTTTCTTCGAGAGCTCGTACTTGTACTTGCCGTAGTCCATGATCTTGCACACGGGCGGGCGCGCCTCGGGTGAGATCTCCACCAGATCCATACCGGCCTCGTCGGCCATGCGGATCGCCTCCGACGTTTCGATCACGCCGATGGCCTCATTGTCCGGGCCGACCACGCGGATGGGCGTGATGCGGATGAGGTGGTTGATGCGTGTGCGCCGGACCTGATCGCGTCCGTCTCGAAATCCTGGGCGAGTGTTGGGGGGCGGGGTGATGGTCAGGGCTCCTGTTGGAAACTCGCCGCACTCGTGCCGGGGCGCGCGCCCCGACCCGATGCAGCCTGGTTCAGATTGAAAGACGACAATGCGTGTGCGAGGCCACAGGCCAGCAAGGCCCGAGCCTGGCGGCTGAGTCGATAAGTCGTTCGTGCTGTCGGTCGGCGGGTACGCATCACGCCGTACCGAACGGCGAGGCGAGTCGGAACTTGCTGATTAGAAGCATTCTCACCCGCGGTTTGCCCGATCGCTCGATCAAACAGGCTCTTGGACACTTTGTCCGAAGATGCAGGCCCGCCGATCGTCCAAAAGACTACCTCTAGTTTACCACTTTGCAAGGCCGGGGCACGTGAAGCGATTGGGCGGAGCGCGGACCGGGCTTGGGGCAGGGCTTGGGGCAGGGCTGGCGGAGCGGACTTTGGGGCACCTGGTTCGCGCGCGTGAATCACGCGAGCGTGGGCCTTTGGGCAGGCAAGGGCCAGCCCCCACGCTTCAACACACGAACAAAGTACGATCATGACGACTCTTAAACGGACTTGAATCGCCGCCGCGGCTCAGCAACGCCTATCGTTGCCGTTCACATTTGACCAAATCCGAACGCGATGCGGGAGAGGCTCGCCCGGGGGTTCACCCGGAGCCTTCAGCACCGCCGACGACGATTGCATGGAGACCTGATGACGACTCAGAACGCGCTGGACATGGTGATCGGTGCAGGTGAGGCTCAGCGAAACGCCAAACTCGCGGGGCAGCACAACGAGACGGCGAAGAAGGCACTCGAAAGTGGCGACCGCGAGTCGGCCATCGCGGAGTTTCGCAAGGCCGCCGCGGCGGACCCGACACTGCCGGGCGTGCTGTTCCACCTGGCCTTCCAACTCGATCTCGCGGGCGAGGAGGACGAAGCGATCGAGATGTACGAGCGATGCTGTGAGACGCCGCCCGCTCCGCTGAACGCCCTGATCAATCTCGCGGTTCTGTACGAAGATCGCGGCGACCTGATGCGGGCCGAGCGCTCGCTGCGACAGGTGCTCGAGACGCGACCCAACCACGAGCGCGCTCGGCTGTTCATGAAGGACGTCCTGGCCAGCAAGGGCATGGTCATCGACGACGACGGCGACAAGGACCGCACCAAGCGTTCAGCCCAGCTGGACGTGCCCGTCACAGACTTTGAACTGTCGGTGAGGGCGCGAACGTGCCTGAAGAAGATGAACATTCGCACGCTGGGCGACCTGCTGCGGACCACCGAAGCCGAGCTGCTGAGTTACAAGAACTTCGGCGAGTCGAGCCTGATCGAGATCAAGCAAATGCTCGCGGCCAAGAGCCTGCGGCTGGGCCAGGGTTCAGAAGACGCGTATCGCGCTAGCCGCCGCAGGATGCTCGACTCGCTCAAGGGCAGCGGCAAGGAAATCGCGCTCGAGAAGCCCGTGGGCGAACTGAACCTGTCGGTGCGTGCCCGCAAGGCGCTGCAGTTGCTCAACATCCAGTCGCTGGGCGATCTGATGAGCC
The DNA here is from genome assembly GCA_041737685.1 of Phycisphaerales bacterium. Taxonomy (GTDB): domain Bacteria; phylum Planctomycetota; class Phycisphaerae; order Phycisphaerales; family UBA1924; genus JAHBK01. Next base: position 7,393 of record JBGSRG010000103.1, read on the forward strand.
ACACCGAGGCCGAGCTGATGGGCGTGAAGAACTTCGGTGCGACTTCGCTGACCGAGGTGAAAGAGCGGCTGACCGAGTTTGGCCTGTCGTTGCGCACGCTCGACGACGAGTGATCGGAACCGAAGCCTTCTTTGCACGGGCAGATTCCCTGAGAACGGTCTGGAGTCGCGCTAGTCTCCAGAGCAACTTTGGCCCAAGTTTGTTGGCCCAAGATTGTTGGCAAGGGCGGCAAAGTCGATGAATGCTTGCAATCAATGAACGCCCGTTCTGACCGGGTGCGCGTCCCGGCGGGCAGTTTCAAGCCCAAAGGATCAGCCCGTGGACCATCCACGCCGGCAGATCATCGCATCGGTTCTGCTGCTGCTGGCCATCGGCTGGGGCTTGGTGGTGTGGCTCGGCATGGGCGATTCGGCCGGATCGGCCGATCTGCGACCATCATCAACGATTTCAGGTCTGGACAACCGCGCGACCGACGTTCGCGGCGGCCCGGTCTTCGGCCCGTGGCTCGTGTATCACCGCATCGGGGCCGTGCTTATGGCCGCCGCACTCACGATCTATCTGTTTCTGACTTCCAAGCGGACTGGCGAGGGCTGATTCACGGGCCGCTGGGCGGCTGCTTTGGGGCTTGCTCAGGCGAATGGACAGCCGGCAGCGTTGTGTCCAAATCGGCACCGCTCTGACGAAGCACCTCGGCATCGCGTGTTCCGCTGGTATGGAAACTGAGTCTGGCCTGCACGTATCGCTCGGGTGAGACCTTCAGATCCGGCTCGGTGTTCGGGTCCGCCGCGGAGTGCTGGGCGTGCAGGTGGCGCAGAAACGGAACGCACCACTGACAGCCCGTGCCCGCCCCCAGACACTCGCTGATGAGCGAGGCCACAGGCGGATTCTCTCGCTTGAGATAGGCGCGGATCTTGCGAAGCGAAACATGGAAGCACAGACAAACGTTATCGTCAGGATCCATGTGGCTTTCCCGCACAAAGTCGGCACGCTCGATCGACTCTAGACCCGCAGAACTCCGCTCGAAATGTGCTTCTCCCGGTTCGGGGTGGTCGATAGCATCTCATCGTGATCGACGCGGCGTGGCGTTGGTATGTGTGCGCGCTCGCCGGGCGATCTCGGGGCCACAACTCGGCACCTTTGATTCACCTTCCTCTGCTTCCCCCATCTCTCGGCCGGCGCCAAACCACCACCCCGCACGCTTGTTCCCGCTCCGGCGACTCTGGGAGGCTCGATGCGTCTGCATGAGTTGATCGCCGGCCTCGACGTCACTCCGGTTGCGCCCGCTCCGGCTTGGACGGACGAAGTACGAATCTGTGACCTGACCGAAGACTCACGCACCGTCATGCCGGGGTCGCTCTTCATCGCCCGGCGCGGCGAGCGCAGCGACGGTCGGGAGTTCATCGCCCGCGCGATCGACGCGGGCGCGGTCGCTGTACTGACCGATGATCCATCGCTGAAACCCGACCGCAGCGACGCGCTGCTGCTGCGAACCAACGACGTACGCCTGACCACCGCGATGCTGGCTGAGCGGTTCTACGGCGAGCCGGCCAAATCGCTGATCCTGATCGGCGTAACGGGCACCAACGGCAAGACCACCATCGCGTTTCTCATTCAC
>JBGSRG010000121.1:0-2244 GCA_041737685.1 Phycisphaerales bacterium
GACGTGGTCGCGTCGAAGGGGCAGGGCACGAGGATGAGGTGAGCCTGATCGCGCGTGAAGGGCAGGCCGAAGATGCCCGAGCCCGGCGCTGCGGCGGCGTTGGGGTCGAGGCTGGCGAGATCGGCGAAGTTGGCATGGGACTTTGAGTCGGCTTGGGGGGAACCTGGCGCGCGGGTGGTTCGTGATTCGTCGCTCATGCACGGAGCGTATCAGCGGGCGCACGGCGGCGATCGGCCGGATCGGATTGGCCGGTAGAGACTCGCTGGGTGGGGATTGCTGGGTGTTGATTCGCTGGGCGGCGCGCTACTTGCGGTTGCGCTGCTTGCCAGCCCGTGCCTTGCCTGCGAGCTGCCGTGGGCCGACGAGGTAGAAGCGACCGACTTCAACGAGGAACGCGTCCGGATCGATGTCATGTTCGGGATCGACCGTGGGCGTGATCGTGAGATTGACGGCGCTGTCGGGGGTTGTGACCTGTGTAGTGTCGATTATGGAGGCTGATGCGGTGGCGGGCTGAGCGATCAGCGGGGTGGGACTGGCCGAGCGCGGCTTGGCGCTGGCGTCCGGCGCAGCGCTCTGATACCCGTCATCTGCTGCGAACTCGAAGCGATACCGACCCTCCATGGTGCCCCAACTGGTCTCGAGCGGGGCAGAGGCTGGAGTACTCGAAGGTTTGTCCCGGCTCGATGACCGGTTGTTGCCCGACAACACCCTCGCCGTCAACCTCTTTGCGATGGCCGTCGGCGTCGATGATCTGCCAGTGGCGGGCCTTGAGCCGGACGGCGCGGTTTGATTCGTTGGTGATGCGGATTCGGTAAGCGAAGACGTATCGGCGGTCGGCCGGGTCGGATTGATTGGCGAGGAATGTGGGCCAGACCGAGACACGAACGCCGTCGGTGACGCGTTCTGAGCCGGGCTTGCTGATGGGTGCGGTATCAAGCATGTGAAGTGCTCGAACATTCGTCAAGGCTCGCCGCGGCGATGCGGCACACTGTTCGATGCGGACGGATTGTTGTCTCGGTTGCAGCGCGAAGCGGGGTTTGAGGGGGTTGGGGGAGGAAGCGACTCACATCTTTACCAGAACGCAACGAAGGGGCGGGTGGTTCGTGCGTGAGAAGCGATTTATGTGTGTGGCAAATCGGGTTGGGGGTGTGTGAGCGGTGAGGATGAAGGAATGAGGCAGGACTTGCGCGTTGGGTTGCTCGGGCTGTGCGTGGTTGGGCGTTGGCGGGTTTGGCATTGGAGGTTGCGGGGCGAGTGGACTGCTTCGCGCCGGAGCGCGCTGCTGGACTTGCTGCGCAGCCAAAGCACCCATGGGCACCCTCGGCAGCCCTCGGGCCGACCTCTGCAGCTCCGCTTCGGGCACTCTTGTGCCGCTCTGCTGTTGCCCCGCCGCCGCTGCTGCCGGGTACACCACGCGAGGGTTGCGGGCTTGGTTCGGTAAGCCAGGGGAGTTCGAGTTGGTCGGAGCGAGGAGTCGAAATAGGATTGCTGCGCGCGGGACTACTCCGCGTCGTCGCGTTTGAGACCCACGAGTTTCGCGGCGAGCCAGAGGCCGTCGGCGAGTGTGCCCGCAACGGCGTCTGCTCCGGTCGAGCGCCAAAGTTCGGGCGCGGGTGCGAAGGCGGGTCCGCCGAGCAGCACCGGCAGGTGCCGATCGGTGCAACGTTGACGGATGGCCTTGACGGTGTTGGTGATTTGTGGGATCTGAGTGGGCAGGCTGGCGCTGACTGCGGCGAGCGAGCCATTGAAGTCGCATACGGCGGTTGCGAAGTCTTCGGCGGGGACGTTTGCTCCCAGAAAGATGACGCGCCAGCCCTGGGCTTCCATGAGTTCTGCGAACATCTGGGCACCAATCTCGTGGGTGTTGCCCTCGACGCTGCCGATCACGGCGGCGTGTTCGATCGGTTCGCTTCTGCTGTGGTGAGGGTGCAGCATGGAGATGATCGTCTGGGTGGTCGTTGTGGCGAAGTGTTCGACGGCGACGGTTGATTCGTTCATGTGCCACATGCGGCCGCACTCGGCCTGCGCGGGCAGCAAGACCGACTCGAAGATCTGTTGAACCGTGAGGGCTTGAGGGTTGGTTGAAAGCGCCGCGTCTTGCTCCCCTCGCTGCGCTGCGGCGAGAACGAGTTTGATCGCCGCTGGGCGGTTGCCTTCGAGGATATGGACGAGGTACTGAACGGCGAGGCGTTCGATGGGCGATTGAGCGTCGAGCCGAGACGGGATGTAGGAAGACGACTCTGG
>JBGSRG010000123.1:0-4550 GCA_041737685.1 Phycisphaerales bacterium
GCCCCGGGTTCATCTGCCTGCACCACAGCGCAGCCGGTCTGAACCTCTGCGAGTTCGGCGTGGAACGGCGAAACGGTTGAAGTGGGGGGGTAGGTCTGCGATTGCGCGTCGGTTGGTACGTCGTCGATGCGAAGGCTCACCAGCCGCTGCTTGGGATGACCCAGCGACTCCATCCGTGCGACCACCTCCTGCCCCAGATAGCAGCCCTTCTTGAACGAGACGCGATCGAGCAGCGTTGCGCGTCCAAGTTCGTGCGGCAGGTTGCCCGTGCCAAAGTCGATACGAAAGAGCGGGGTGCCCGCTTCGATGCGTGCGATGTTGAAGGCGTGCCAGCCTGCTCGCTTGGCGTTGGTGTGCTCGGGCACTCGCGCGGCCTCGCTGCCCGGCACATGAGTTGGCACAGCAGAGATTGACTCATAGAGCGCTTTGATCAGCTCCAGGGGCAGAAGCAATTCCAGACCAATCTCGCCACAGGTGTCGCTTCGCCAAACCGCACCGCCAGCATCCAGTGGCGATGCACGATCCTCGCTCAAGGTCGCGATCGTTTCGCGATCGACAGAGCTAACGACCGCAGCCTGACTCAGAAGCATGGCCGCGGCTGGTCCGTGAAGGCTCAGCCGGTGTGTTCGCTCGGTGGCGTCCTCAAACTTCACGTCCTCGGCGAACACGAATGCGCTCAGTGTGTGGATTGTGTGAGCGACAGCAAAGACGTCGGTCTCGATGAGCAAGCGGTCGGGCAGATTGACGAGTGTGAGGTCGGCGTCGATGCGTCCCTTCCGATTCAGCCAGAGCGCACGGCGCGTCGTTCCAGGCTCGAAAGCTCGAAGCTCCTGCGTGAGCATGCGGTTGAGAAAGTCCAGACGATCTGGTCCGCGCACTTCGATGACGGCGCGCTCGGGACGGTCAAAGACCGCAGCACTTCGCCGAAGCGAGGCGTACTCGATCTCGACGGGCTCGATCGCTTCGACGACCATCACAGCGGTTTGCCCGAGCGCGTTTGCGGCGTCGTCGGCCGCCTTCCCACGTTCGGTCGTCGACTCGTCGGGCGTGCCTGGGCCGAACGGCGACAGTAACGCCGCCGCGTGCTGGTGCAAATCAATGAGCGGGGATCGTCTGGCCAACGCTGCTGTCCTTTGCCGATGTTTTCGTGCTGTCGGAAGCCGGGATACAAACCGTGATTGCATCGGATGGCGAGTCTTTGGGATTCATGCTCGCGGGGTTAGCCATGGCTCCCGCAAGGCTGACATCGGCGGTTGATCGCGGTATTCCTTTCTTGACGCTTGATCGATGTGTGGTACAGCCGTGCATTGGTGAGGGAGCGGTTCGGACTGTTCGTAACTTCCCGATCACATCCCGGCGGCCTTCATCGCATATCGGCCCGCTTCCTGCATCGCCTCCTTGAACTTGTTCACGTTGGTGCCGCCACCTTGGGCCAAGTCTGGCTTGCCGCCGCCCTTTCCGCCCACCACCTCGCTTACAGCGCGAACCCAATCGCCCGCCCGCAGACCTTTGGCCTGAAGGTCTTTCGGCACGGCGGCGATCACCGCGACTTTGTTCTCGCTGGTGTCGGCGTTGAAGACCATCACCGCGCTTCGTGGGCAGGCCTGCACAAAGACGCTGAGTGCCTGTTGCAGCGCAGTGCGATCGTTGCCACCATCTTGGCTATCAATAGACGCGACCACGACCACTTCGCCCCGTGCTGCGGCGTCGGCGGCCAGTCGCTTGGCCACAGCCACAGCCTGCGCTGAGCGTTGACCCGCCAACGCCTTGCCCTCGCCCTTGATCCTTTCTTGAAGCGCGGCGAGGCTTACGCGGAGTTCATGCCGACGCGATGTGGGCAGCGTTAGCGTATCGATCTCTTGCGACAACTGTGCCACCGTTGTGGCAAGTTCAACGCCGCTGAGGCTCAGTGCCGCTTCCAGTCGCTCGGCAATACCGTTGGCGGCCTGTATCGCAGCGCGGGCCGGGACGCCCGTGATGGCCGTGATTCGGCGGATGCCCTTGGCGACCGCCTCTTCGCTGACCAGTGCAAAGGCGTCAATGTCCCGCGTGTTCGCGGCGTGTGTGCCGCCGCAGAACTCGATGCTCAGCCCGCTCCAGCGTTGGTTGTTCGGTTCGTCGAGCAGGTCCTGCACCGCGGCTCCGATCGAAACAACTCGCACCGGGTTTGGGTAGGTCTCACCAAAGACCGCTCGCACTCCGCTCACGGCCTTGGCCAGATCGAGCGGAGCGTTATCGATCGAAACGTCCAGACTCTGTTCGATGCCTAACCGCACGTCTGCTTCGACCGAGGTCAACTCTTCTGCGGTCATAGGACGCGGATGGCTGAAGTCGAACCGCAATCGATCTTGCGCAACTAGCGAGCCCTTCTGATCAATACTCTCACCGAGCGTCCGTCGAAGGGCATGGTTCAGAAGGTGTGTCGCGGTGTGGTTGGCCATAATGGCCTGGCGTCGCGGCGCATCAACGTGCAGTTCGACCGAGTCATTGACTCGGAGTTCGCCACGCGTAATCTCGCCGATGTGCAGCACATAGCCCGCGAACGCCAGCACGCTCTCAACGCGGAACTCGCCGCCAAGCCCCGCGTGCGAACCCGAACCAGAGCGACTCTCGCGCAGCACACTCAGCACGCCCCTGTCCGTCTCTTGCCCGCCCATCGTGGCGTAGAAGTTCGTGCAATCCAGCACCACGCCGACTCGCCGTGCCTGTGACCCGGCGCGGCAGTGTTCATCGAAGTTCTGGCCGTTGTAGATCGCCTTCACCGTCGCCATAATCATGCGACCGTGGTACTTGTCGCTCTGGTCGGTCTTGGCGACTCGCAGCGCTTCAAGTTGCGCAGCGGCGTGCGCGTCGAGAGCGAGCGCTGCTTCGCCGTCGGCGCCAGGCAGTTTGCCACCCGAGCGAGCCAGATCGCGTGCCTGCTCCATCAACCGCTCGTACCCCACGGTGTCTACTTGCAAGCCACGCTCGTCGGCCATTTGCATCGTCAGGTCGATGGGGAAGCCGTAGGTATCGTGGAGTCGGAAGGCGTCTTCTGAGGTCATCGCCGCGTTGCTGGTCTGGGCGCGCTCCGCAGCCTCGGCAAAGAGTCTCAACCCGCGCTCCAACGTCCGTCCGAAACTCTCTTCCTCGTCTCGAACGATGTCGATTACGCGCTTGGGGTTCTTGCGAAGTTCCGGGAAGGCATCGTCGCCACCGAAGTGATCGACTACCACAGGCACCAGCGCCGCAAAGAAACCGGGCTTGGCGTTCAGCACCTGTCGGCCGTATCGAACCGCTCTGCGCAGAATCCGGCGAAGCACGTATCCGCGTCCGTCGTTGCCCGGCGTGGCACCGTCGGTGATGGCAAAGGTTAGTGTGCGAACATGGTCGGCAATGACGCGATAAGCGGTGTCAACGTTGCCCTCGTCGGCTGCGCCCAACCTTCCTGAGTAGGGCCGCGCGCCCGTGGTGCGTTCGATCGCTGCGAAGATCGGGTGGAACACGTCCGTGTCATAGTTGCTACGGACGTTCTGCAGGATGCTGGTGATGCGTTCGAGGCCCATGCCCGTGTCTACATGACGCGCGGGCAATGCACGCAACGTGCCACCATCCTCGCGGTTGTATTGGATGAACACGTTGTTCCAGATTTCAATGACGTCGGGGTCGCCAGCGTTCACCAACTGCGGCACGGAGCGCTTCTGCATGCCCATCGCCGTCAGTCGATCAACGTGAATCTCGGTACACGGGCCGCACGGTCCCGTCTCGCCCATCTCCCAGAAGTTGTCCTTCATGTTGCCCGGCACCACACGCTCGGGCGGCAGGAATTGCAGCCACAGGTTTCGAGTCTCGTGGTCGGGCTCAAGCCCTGCACTCGGGTTGCCCTCAAAGTAACTGGCGTAGAGCGCTTCTTTCGGCAGGCCGTAGACGCGGGTCAAGAGTTCCCACGACCACTCGACGGCTTCCTTCTTGAAGTAGTCGCCGAAGGACCAGTTTCCCAGCATCTCAAAGAACGTGTGGTGATAGGTGTCGCGTCCCACGTCGTCGAGGTCGTTGTGCTTTCCGCCAGCGCGAATGCACTTCTGGCTGTTCGCGGCGCGCTTCAGCCCGTGCAGCGGGCTGCCGGGCGGCACGTCGCCTAGAAAGATGGGCTTGAACTGGTTCATTCCGGCGTTGGTGAACAGCAACGTCGGATCATCGACAGGCACGCTGGGCGAACTTCGCACGAACGTGTGACCGTCCGCCGAGGTGGGCTTGGCGCCAAAGAACTCAATGAAGGTTGATCGAACTCGCGAAACGGGCCAATGAGCGTGCGGCGTGGTCATGTTGATGATCGGTCAGCGGGCGTGCGGGAAGGGTGTGATCGCGGCGCGACACAAACAAGTGTTATCGTAGGGGGTGCCGGAGGGGTCCAAACCTCGGGGAAGTTCGGCATCGTCCTGGTTTAAGCCGAGCAAGCCAGTATTGCTATGCGCGCTGGGCCTTCCACGCGGCCACGGCCTCCCGCGTCACACGCCCGCAGGTTCCGGGATCGAAGCCGCGACGGGCGAGCATGGCGTAGACCCGGCGTG
>JBGSRG010000125.1:0-13162 GCA_041737685.1 Phycisphaerales bacterium
CGGCGGGCTGGGCAACTGGGGACAGGTTCGGCAGGCCACAATCGGGTTTACAGACACCGTGAAACTCGGTCAGAGCGGCCTGCTCAATGAATCGTCAACGCCGGTGCTGGATTTGATGGTGACAGACCAGAACGGCGTGAACATGGGTGCACCGGGCCGCATGTTCTACCTTCGCGGAGCGGTGCAGGAGCGGTACAACCCCGAGGGCCGTGTGTGGGAGTCGGTCACGGGCAACTCCGAGATCGAGCGGATGCTCGCGAGCAACTCTGTGCGGGACCTGATCGAGAGCCAACCGAGCGGATCGTCGCTGACGCAGCGGGTGACGCTGCGTCGGCCCGAGCGCGGCAAGGGCCACCTGTTCACGCTCTGGCGGCCCGTCCGATTCAGCCCCATGAACACGCTGACGCTGGAGGCTCAGGAGAGCACGGGCGTACTGCGATATCAGGATGCCAACCTGGGGCAACTGAGTTATCTCGTGACGTCTGACGAACTGTACTCCGATCTTGAAGACGCGCCGCCCGAGCGCAGCAGGCCCAAGGATCACATTCCCGAGGGCATCGCTTCGATCGCGCGCACGATCGTCGGCGAGCGTGTACTTGACGAGGCCGACGAGAGTTCGGCAGATCGGACAAGGCGCTTTGCGGCGGCGATTCGAGACTATCTCCGCAACGGCTTTGAGTACACGACCGATCTGCCGGCGCCGCCCGGCGGCACCGATCCGATCGAGTGGTTCTTGACCGAGAGCAAGCGTGGACACTGCGAGTACTTCGCGTCGGCGATGACCACGATGCTGCAGAGTCTTGGTGTTCCGGCCCGTCTTGTCACGGGCTATGTTGCGGGCGAGTTCAATCAACTGACAGGCGAGTACATCGTGCGGCAATCAAACGCGCACGCGTGGCTTGAGGTGTATCTGGGTGATGGGCGTTGGATTCGGTATGACCCCACGCCGCCGGGCGTGGTCGAGCGGCTGCACCAGCCGTCGTGGTCGCTGGTCTCGCAACTGCGGCAGTGGTATGACCTGCTGGAGTTCAACTGGTCGTCGTCGGTGGTTGGGTTCGACGACCTGAAGCAGCGCGGGCTGTTTGGGAAGTACTTTGACACTTCCGGGATGCTCAAGAACGCCTTGGCTTGGCTGAATCGCTCGGGCGAGTGGCTTGCGGCGTGGTTGGCGCTGGACCGGTCGGGCTTTCGTGTTCCGCCTTTGGTGCTCTCGCTGAGTTCATTGGCGCTGATCGGTGGCCTGGCGCTGTTTCTCGCGTACTCGGTTTGGAGGCGGAATCGCGGGCGGTCAAACTTTCGACGCGCAGCGCTGCCGCCGGAACTTCGATTCTTTTCCGATGCAGAGCGGACGCTCAAGCGTGCGGGAGTCGGCCGTCCCGAGCATCGTCTACCGATGGAGCATGTCCGCGCGGTGGCGGCGGTTGATGCTGCGGCTTCAACGGCCTTTGCTGATCTGGTCAGGCTGTTCTATAAGGCTCGGTTTGGCCAGGTGCCGCTGACGGCCGACGAGCGCCGGTTTGCCGACGAAACACTGGGGCGGTTCCGGGAGCGCATGGGCACGCTCGACCGCCGATAACTCGTGAGCAAGGCTGCCTCGCGAGCGAAGTGCGACGCTATCACAGGCTTTGAGTTGATTTCACACACTCCCGAGCGAAGGTCGGCCCAACTGCGGCCGATTCTGTCACTCAGCATCGATGCCGGCCCTGACGTTGTTCGGGAGCCGGGCCGAAGTTCCTGTGAACAGCGAAAGAGGTGAACGGTGCCCGCCGCACGATCCCGAACCGAGCATTGGCGTGATTCGCTCTCCAAGTTGATGGAGCGGGGCGGCTCGATCGAACTGACGATCGCGCCTCCACCCGCGAGTGACTCGCCCAGCACGCCAACGTCGCCAGCGGACAATCCGCCGGGCCACGCTGAGCCTGCGGACGTCATCTGGCGCGTCAAACTCATCGACATCCGTGAGAACGCGATCATCGTTGAGCAGCCCGCGGGCTTTGGGTCGTCGTTCAAGTTGCGGCCGGGCCTGGAACTCATCGGCGCCATGACGATCGGTCAGAACCGATGGATGTTCTTGACCCGCACCATCTCGAGTGATCGCACGACGGCGAGCACCATCGCGCTGGACGCACCGCGTGAGGTTGAGCGCTGCACCCGACGGAGTTTCTTCCGCACCTCGACGGCATCGGTGCGCCTGCCGCGTGTGCAGTGCTGGCCGCTGTTGAACATTGCGAGCGTTGGAGCGGCGGAGGCGGCGAATCGTTCGATGATCAACGACTTGATTCGGAGCGGTTCGGCCCCGATCGCGGACGATACCGAGGACTTGGCGCCCCACTCGATCTTGCTCCCCGAAGTTGGCCCAAGGTTTGCCTCGAATCTTCTGAACATCAGCGGCGGTGGCTTGGGCGTGCTGGTGGGCCGGGAGGATCAGCAGACTGCACAAAGCCGCCCGTTCTGGTGGCTTCGGCTTGACCTTCGTCCCCACATTCCGGCACCTGTCGCGGTCACGGCGCGGTTGGCCCACACACACATCGACTCGACCCAGAGCCTCTATTGCGGGCTGGCGTTCGAGTTCCAAGGGGCTGGCGAGCACAAGCAGTTCATGATCGACTTGTTCAGCCGGTATACGGATGAACTGCAGCAACTCCAGAACCGTGCGGCGGCCCGGGCGGCGTAGCGAGTTTGGGGCTGGCTTTGTGTCGGCGATGCGTCGTGGCCGATGCGACTCTCGCCGATACTAGGGTTGTTACTATGAACTGTGCCGATGCCTTGTCGGCGGCTCGCCGCGTTATTGAGCCATGTGTTTGGCGATCTTGACGCACCCTTCACGCATCTGATACACTCTAGTTACCACCGGCGTTGTCCGCCGGGGGTTTTTCACGGCTGAGCCACTGGATCGTCAGGGCAGCCGTTGTCGCGAGCACACTCGCCGGAAATCGTGGCCTAGCCATGACGCCTCGGATGAGTGGGCGAGCCCGCGTGCGAGCACGCGGATAGATCAGGTGTGCATTCCCAGCGTTCTCTTTTCCGTATGGCCCGCCAAGACGGCGTGCCTTGAAACAACTGGAAGGATCCCTGCACAGCTTGTGAGCCTCACTGCCGCGATGCGGCGGTGGCCCGAACTCTGCGATGCCTGACGATCTGACCAATGCGCGATCAAAGGTTTGTCGCGGCTTTGGCGGATGAAGAAGGTTTGGACGTTTGGCTCACATGACGATCGAAGACAACGACTGATCCCGCCGTGGTTGTGCGCAAGGGCTGTGGCCCTTTCGACCCGGCAGATGGTCCAGCAAGGCGATGCCCCGAACCCGGCACGGAGAGCCCCTCCGTGCCCGAGAAGGGACTTGCGCCATGCATCTTGTTACTTCCACACTGGCGATCAGCGACGCACTGGCCATTGTTGTCGGCGTGATCGCGTTGGCGGTCGGTGCGGTTGTCGGCGCGGTGCTCATCGGACAGATTCGCGGACAGACGCTCTCCAAAGCGAAGACCGAGGCGGAGTTGGTGGTGAAGCGCGCGGCTGATGAGGCCTCGGGAATCCGAGATAAGGCTGCGCTCGAGGCCGATCGCGCAGCGCTCGATCGCAAGTCGGCCTTTGAGACCGAGCAGGAGGGGCTTCGAGCTGAGTTGCGCGAGACCGAGCGTCGGCTGACCAAGCGCGAAGACCTGCTGGACCGCAAACTGGAGTCGCTGAGCAAGAAGGAGGAGGATCTGACCCGAACGCAGGAGCAGGTCAGCGCCAAAGACCAACAGTTGCAGGCCAAACAGCAAGAGGTGCAGGTCACGCTTGAAGAGCAACGCAATCGGCTGCATCAGATCGCCGACATGTCGCGCGATCAGGCTCGCGAAGAGTTGTTACAGCGAGTGGAGCAGGACTGCCGCTTGGAAATGGCCAAGGTGGTCCACAAGTTGACCGAGGAAGCTCAGGCCGAGGCCAAGAACAAGGCCCAAGAAATCACGCTGATGGCGATTCAACGGTACTCGACCGAGCACACCGCCGAGAGCACGGTTCGCGCGGTCCCGATCCCCTCAGACGATATGAAGGGCCGGATCATCGGACGAGAGGGTCGCAACATTCGGGCGATCGAGAAGGCGACGGGCGTTGACATCATCGTGGACGACACGCCGGGTGTGATCGTCGTTTCCTGCTTTGACAAGATTCGGCAGGCCATCGCGGTCGAATCGCTGAACCGGTTGATCGCCGACGGGCGGATGCACCCGTCGCGGATCGAGGAGGTTGTGGAAAAGGTTAAGGAGGAGATGGGCGAGCGTGTGAACAAGGCGGGCAAGGAGGCGGTGCTCGAGGTGAACCTTCGTGGCCTGCACCCGAAGGTGGTCGAGGCGATGGGCAAGATGAGTTTCCGCACCAGTTATGGTCAGAACGTGCTGCGGCACAGCGTGGAAGTGGCGTTCTTGTCGCAGATCATCGCCGAGCAGTTGGGGCTAGACGGAACAATCGCTCGGCGGGCGGGCTTCTTGCACGATATCGGCAAGGCGATGGACCACGAGATGGAGGGTGGCCACCCGAAGATCGGCATGGACTTCGCAAAGCAGTATGGTGAGAAGGACCCCATCCTGAACGTGATCGGTGCACATCACGGCGACATTCCTTCGACGAGTTTCTACACGCCGATTATCATGGCGGCGGACGCCGTGAGTTCGGCACGGCCCGGTGCACGCCGTGAGAGCATGGAGAAGTACATCCAACGACTCAACGACCTTCAGGACATCGCACTCAAGCAGCCGGGTGTGACCGAGGCGTACGCGATTCAGGCCGGACGCGAGGTTCGCGTGATGGTGGATGCGAAACGGATTACCGATGACGAGGCGCACTTGGTAGCGTTTGAGATCGCCAAGAAGGTGAGCGAAGAGATGACCTTCCCCGGCGAGATTCGCGTGACGGTGCTTCGCGAGACTCGCGCGGTTGAGTTTGCAAGGTAATGCACGGGAGTTGGGAGCCAATCAATGGTTGGGCTTCAACGGACGCGCACGGCCAATCGCCCAGCGGGGTGTGCCGTGAGACAGCCGACAAGGTGCTCCGGTGCGGTGTTTGACTCGCGGACTCGCTCAGCGGTTCAGCGGTTCAGCGGTTCAGCGAGATGGTCTGCACCCTTACAGAAACATTGTTGGGCAGGCACTGAGACGCCGCGGAGTTGAGCGACCACTCTTCCATGCCACAGTCATGAGCGGGGTGCGAGCGAGCGTCCATCATGCAGGCCACGAGGTCTAGGGCCTGAGCCTGAGTTTGTGGCAGTTCGCTGTCTGGGCCAGTGAGGCCGACGATGGTCACGCGACCCGGCCGATCCATGCAAGTGTGGTCGAGGCTCTCGCTCAGAAGATCGGCCACTTGTGCGTCGCTGACGTCACGGTCGGCACTCCATAACGGGGTCCACATCTGCATGCACGTCTCGGGCTGATCGGACTTACCAGGCGCATTGGCGGGCTCGTAGACCGCGAGCATAACGTCGCGCTCGGTGCGCTGGCCTGCCGCTTCGATCGCTCGAAGGAACTCAACGATGTAGGGAGGAAACTCACGTGCAAGGGCTGCGGGCTTAAGCACATCGGGTTCGGTGCGAGTGGTCTGAAGCGTGACGAAACTCAGCGCGACCGCCGCGGCGATGCTGGCAAAGCCCAGCCCAGCATAAACGATGCGTCGGAAGGTTCGGTCAGAGTTGCGGATCGGTGCCGACGACATGACTCGGGAAGAGGCATTGACGGTTGCAGCTGGCACGAGCCGCAAGGGTGCGGCGTGGTCATTGAGCAGATCGGCCTCGAACTGGTCAAGTTCGTGCGCCCGGCAGAGCAGTTGGTGGATGCGTTCGTCGGTCATACGTGGTGGTCCTGTGGGCGTTGACGTCTTGTCGCGGCCGGACAAAGTGTGCGTGACTTGTTGTTCAACCCGCCGAAACGAAGGAATCTGACTCGACAGCGTGAGAGGAATGGAAAGGGAAACCGAAACACTTGGCTCAGCGACTCTGGCTTGGGACGGGGGTTGCCCGCCGCCCCCCCCACTCCGTCTCCCGCTGCCAACCCCTGCCGGCACGCCTAGTTGTTCGCTCACTCACTACCCGTGCGCTCGGCATCTGAGGATTCCGGACTCTCTGCGTGCCCGCGCGATCGTAAAAAGACTCGCAACTTCTCGGTGGCGATGCGCTTTCTGGCGTGAGCGGTGCTTGGCGCGACATTCAGTTCCGCAGCCAGTTCGCGGTCGGTACGGCCCTGCGAGATGGCCCGCAGGATCGTTCGTTCTTCTTCTGAGAGGCCCGTGCCCGGCTCCTCTGCGCGCAAGACCCTTCGGACCAGATCGATAGCGGCGGCCTCAATGGACAAGCCGGCAGGATCATCCACCGCATCGACCCCGACCAAACCCTGACCAGCCCCCCCACTGCTCGCGGCATTGCTGGACCCGACGCCACTGCCGCCAGAGCGGCCCGTAGCACCTTGGAAACGGTCGTCGAGGCGTTGCTCGGGCCGGGCGCGGCCGACGGCCCGGAGATGGCGAAGCCAGATGTTCGCCGAGACCGCGTAAAGAAAGGTCGAGGGTCGGCCCTTGGCCGGGTCGTACTTGCCACGAGTAAGCGCCTGCCAGAAGGCGATCCACGTTTGCTGCGTAAGTTCGTCGGCGGCATCGGCCCGGTCGCCAAGTTTGCGGGCAAAGTGTCGGATCAGACCGGGTGTAAGCCTGGCGTGGAGGCGGTCGAGCGCGCCGGGCTCATCATTGATCACGCCCTCGCAGAGCGCCGGAAGATCGTCCGGCACCGTGGCGTGAGATTGGCCCGGCTCGGGGGTGTCTAGGCGCGGGGTGATTCGTGACTTATCGGGCATAGAGCGGGGTTCATTCGGTCGCAAAGGCCTGGGAGTCGCCGGTCTTGGGCAGAATTTGCCGATCCGAGGGGGAGAATGATCGGTGTTAAGCGGGTTGGAAGTTCCGGCGGGCATGTGCCCGATCATTCGTCGGCGACGACCGAGCGCCCGGCTGCAAAGGGCGAAGCAAGAATACACGGATGTGGCGGGCTAGAAGCTCCGCCGTTTTGGGCCAAGAACTTCCATACTCTCGGACATTGCACAGACAACTCAAGGAGACGGGAACATGAACAAGCAAACGACCGTGGCGCTGAGCGCCGCTCTCGCATCGGGCCTTTTGATCGCACTCTCGCCCGCGTGGGCCTTGGTTTCGGACGAGCAAGTTGCCAAGCCCGCGGCCGCGAGCCTGAAGGCAACGAACGAGGCTGGCGCGAAGCGAGCCGGATTGACCTCGGCGACGGCTCAGCCGGAGATGAAGCAACTCACTCCGGAAGAGGTCGAGAAGATGAAGGCGATGAAGGAGGCTCAGGAAGGCGATCCGGCCAATCCGTTGAACGCCGAGCAACCCAAGGCGCTGCAACTTTCAGAATTGAACCACGACTGGGGCCAGATTTCTGACGACACGATCGTCAATCACACGTTCAAGGCCAAGAACATCTCCACCAAGACTGTCAAACTGGTCGTCGCCGCGTCTTGCGGCTGCACGGTGAGCAAGCTGGAGAAGGACACCGTGGAACCGGGCGAGGAGGTGCCGCTGACGGCATCGTTCAACCCGCAGGGCCGCAGCGGCCAACAGACCAAGACGCTGACGATCAACGTGACCGAGCCGGCGGGTGAGTTTGCGCAGCAGTTCATCACGATCACGTCGAATGTCCGCCCTTTGATGATGGTCGAGCCGACCCGAACCTTCATGCAGGAGGTTGACCATCGCGAGGGTCGGCAGGAGAAGATCACGGTCGTCAGCCGCAAGGCGGGCTTTGAGGTCACGAGCGTGGACAGCAACAGCGAGTTTGTGAAGGCCACGATGGGCCCGGTCACGACGAGCGAAGAGAACGGTGAGACGGTCAGCCGCACGGAGATCACGCTTGACGTTGGTCGCGGCGCACCCATCGGCACGCTCAACAGCCAGATCACGATCAAGAGCAACGACGCCGCGGCCAAGCCGCTGTCGACGTTCGTCGGTGCTGAAATCACGGGCGATGTTCGGGCTAACCCCGCCTCTTCGATGATTCGAGCGACCGCGCCCGGATCGCTCATCAGCGCAGAGGTCCGTGTTGACACACGCTCGGGCAAGCCCTTCAAGGTGATGTCGGTGGATGTTGAGACCCGCCATGACATGCGTTTGGCAACCGATCTGAAACCCGCGTCCGAAGATTCGACGGCGTACACCGTGAGCGTGAGCGGCATCGCTCCGCTGTCGCCGGGTCTGATTCAGGGAACGATCCTCGTCAGCACCGACTCGGAGGGTGGCGAGACGATCCGCATTCCGTTCACGGCGACGGTGCCGCGTGCCCAGCCGGGGCAGCAGTCCCCGAAGGTGAGCGCTGCACAGCCGAGCATCACTTCGACCAATCCGTCGATTACGACTTCGACGGGGATGCAGAAGCCCACGGCGGTCTCACTGACGCCTCAGACCGCGCCAACCAAGAAGCAGTGAGTGCACTTGGGCTTACGGTCTGATGTTTGATAGGCCAAGAGTGCCACTCACTCTCTCGATATGGGAACCAACACAATGGTTGACCGCGCTGAATCTGCATCTACGCCGAGCGTTGGGTTCCGTGAGCCGAGTCGCCGTGATCGGAAGTGGAAGCGAGCCTTTGTGCACGCCGCGATCATTCTCGGGGTCGGCGCAGCGATCGGCGTGGTTGACGCTCAGTTGCGGCCGGTGAAACTCAACCGGACGGTTGGAACGTTCGCCATCGACGAGTTACCCGAAGGACTGAGCGGCGGCGAGCGGCGGCCTATGGCCAACTCCGACGAGCCGGGCACAAACCCGCTGACTAACGCTGCGACGAGCGCTGCCTCGACGGCCAGCGAAACAACGACCAGTGCGAACCCGGCGGCTGGTGCTGTCGTGGGATCAACACCCGTGTTGGCCGCTCCCGATCCGGCATCACCGAAGTCTGCCGGTGGGTTCCAGTTCACTCCAAAGGACAAACTCCCGAGTGGTCAGATCACGGTCATCGAGGCCAAGCGAGCGTTTGATTCGGGCCAGGCCAGTTTCGTCGATGCTCGAACCAAGGCCAACTACGAACTTGGGCATATTCCCAACTCAGTTCGGCTGGAACTTGCGAGTTTCGCTGAAGGTGAACCGGCAAAGCTTGGGCTGCTGCCCAGAGAGATGATGGTGATCATCTACTGTGCCGGCGGCCACTGCGACGAATCGGAGCGAGTTGCCGAACGACTCGAAGGCTTCGGCTATAGCAAGATTTTCATCATTCACGACGGCTTTCCCGGCTGGCAAGCGGCTGGGCACGCGGTCGAGGTTGGTCCGGAGGCCTTCGAGTGAGTTCGAGCGCATCAACTGCGAGCATGGATTCTACGGGTTCACGGTGTGAACGAACGGTGACGCTTTCGGGCGTGCTCTCGCTGGTGGTGCGTGTGGCACTAGGCGGCATGTTCCTGATCGCCGCGTGGACGAAACTTGAGCCGGGCGTGGGGCCGCAGAACTTTGCCGACTCGGTGCGAGCGTTCAAGTTGGGCCTTCCCGATTGGGCCACTCGCGCTGCGACGTCGATCACGCCGTGGGTCGAAGTCGTCTCGGGGCTACTGCTGATTCTCGGCATCTGGGTGCGCGGCGCTTCGTTTGTGGTGGGAGCGTTGCTTGTTGTGTTTATCGCTCTCATCGCCTCGGTTCTGCTGCGCGACCTGAGTGTTGAGTGCGGCTGCTTTGGCAAACTCTCACCGTTCTGCCCTAAGAAGGTTGGCGTTTGCAACCTGATCCAGAACGGGGTGATGCTCGCGGGCGCGGTCTACCTGTTGCTGGCACCGAAAACGGGCATTTGCGGCAAGTGCGGCTGAATCCACGACTTATGCGAGATTCGCTCGGCCTTGTTGGGATCGACCCGGGCTGCGAACCCGACTACTATCCCTTCTCGAAAACCGTCGCCCGGTTGATCGGCCTTGTTGGCCGACCCCCGCCGGGCCAGTTTCCTGACCAGGACGGAGTTTAGATGAGTCGTTTCAATCGTTTCGGATCGCAGCCCAAGGTCAAAGTCATTACGGCGGGAACCAAGGGCGATGAGTACGTGGACTACAAGGACGTGGAGAATCTTCGGCGCATGATGTCGCCGAACGGAAAGATTCACGCCCGCAAGCGCAACAGCGCCACGGCGAAGGAGCAGCGCAAAATCTCGCAAGCGATCAAGCGGGCGCGATTCCTTGCCCTGCTGCCCTACACCAGCGCGACGCTCTGAGCGCTCTTGAACATTTCGGACTTTGACCACGGCCCGCTTCGAGATTCGATGCGGGCCGCTTCTTTTGACCGCCGCACGGGAGTTTGAGTGATGCCCGCAGACCAGCCGCGAGACTACCGAGGATTGATGGACCGCCTGAGTGCGGAGTCACAAGCCAGCCCCATCGCCGCCGACACCCGTACCGAACGGATGAAGACGGTGGTGGATTGGGCCTGGGACCGGTTCTCGACCCAGGGCGTTTCGTGGATCGGGTTCTACGGCCGCGCGGCGGGAAATGACGGGATGATCTTGCTCGAACGTCGCGACAAGCCGGCGTGCTCGCCCATTGGTCTGCACGGCGCGTGCGGCCAAGCACTGGTGCGCGGCAAGTCGCTGGTCGTCACCGACGTTGCTAAGTTGGGCGAAGGGTACATCGCGTGTGATCCAAAGGACCGGTCGGAACTGGTCGTGCCCATGTTTGATCCGGATGGTTCGTGTTGGGGGGTGCTTGACGTAGACAGTTTCGATTTGGCTGCGTTTGACCGTGTCGATGCCGAGGGATTCTGGTCGGTTTGCTTCGCTGCGGGGCTGACAACGGGCGTGCAGCCGGGTGTTGAGACGATCTGAAACTGAAGGCACAGCGCCGCGACGAAGCGCAGAGCTTTGCAGAGAGAATTGGTCGGCCGGGGCCGTCGACATTGTCAGGCCCGTCGCAGCAGCGCCTGTAAGAACTCAGAACGGTGCCTCACTGCGAAAGTCCAATCTTGCAGCGGTGATCTGGGTGCTTGCGGACGTGCCGGGTGTCCGTCGGGTTGAGAGTTGCTCGCACGGCGGGAAGAAACTGAGGCTCGTCGCGTGCAAGAGCAGTCGCTCTGCCAAACCTGCTGTTGCTGGCTGCGGGCCGTAGAGCACGTCGCCCATGATCGGATGGCCGATGTACGCGAGGTGGACGCGGAGTTGGTGCGTTCGACCGGTGACGGGCGTAAGCAGCAGTCGAGAGCCCTCGTGCTGGAATCCGAGCAATCGCCATCGCGTGATCGCCGATCTGCCGAGATCCTGGTCGATGATCTGGATGGGCCGACGGTCGACGTCGAGTCGCATGGGGGCATCGATCTGGCCCTCGTTGGCGTTGACACGGCCGCTGACGACGGCGGTGTAAGACTTCTCGACCATTCGATTCTCGAACTGCGCTGAGAGATCTCTCTGGGCATCGTGGTCGAGGCCAAAGACCATCAGTCCGCTGGTGTCCATGTCTAGGCGATGGACGATGAGCGGGCCGGAGGCCGCCGGGAACATCTGAGCCACCATCGAAGCTGCACAGACTTGCTTGTCCGGGCCTTTGCCGGGCACAGAAAGCACGCCCGGGGGCTTGTCGATGACCGCGAAACGATCGGTAGCGTGGATGAGACGGATGGTGGGCGGCACAGCGAAACGTATGGTCGGAGGTGATGGTGCCGCGCGTACGCTTGTGGTGGAGAACTTGCCAATGCCGATCGGATCGCTGAACATGTTTCTTTCCGCCGTGGTGTCTGCGACGCTCGCGGCCAATGTGCTGGCTGGATGTGCAGATCACTCGGTGTCGGCGTCGTCACCCTTTCCGGTGCTGTCAGCGGCGGCCACTCGTTCACCGGACCAGACACCAGCAGAGACAATCGTGCCGGGTGCAGAAGAAGAAGCGCCCCTTTTGAACGGGCACTTGCAGTTGACGCACCGTGGTCGGTTCTTGAAGGCTGGCGAGGCGTACTTTGACCATCAATCGCCACCGGGTTGGATGATCTTTCAGGCGATCCCTGTTCCTGAGGCGGGGCAAGACCCGCTCCCGTTCTACTCGATGTACATCGCGAAGTTGATTTACAAAGGCCAGGGAGCAGCGGCGAAGTTGGTGGGGATCGAGGAGCCGATCGAGATCAGCCCCGGCGGCAGCGCCAACACCTGCGGATGGTTTCATCCGACTCAGCGGGGCGTGGTGATCTACGGATCAACGCTTGAAGCGCCGAAGGAATCCGGCACGCCGGGGTATCAACGCGGCACATCAAAGTATCGCTGGGCGTTTGCGCCAGAGATGCGAATCGTTTCGCAGTTGCCCCTTCCGCTTGCGAGGCTGCGCGACCAAGAGAAGGAAGCGGGTGGTGGGCACGCGGGCGCGGCGGACTCGAATGACCAGCCGCAAGACGGCCCGCTGCTGTGTGGTAACTCGCTCATGCCAAGGGCAATCGTTGGCGACGGCGCTGGCTATGTAGCGGAGGGATCGATTTCTCCAGACGGCCGGACGCTTCTGTTTGCGCGGATGGTGGATGCCGAGAGCAAAGACCTTGATCTGTACGTGATGGATCTGGAGTCGGGGGTGGAGCACCGAGTGGTCCAGGCACCGGGCTATGACGGCGGTCCGTTCTTCTCGCCCGATGGCAAGTCGATCTGCTACCGATCTGATCGGCGCGGCACCGACGAGTTGCAGATCTACGTTGCGCGGCTCACGTTTGACGCGGAAGGCCGACCGAACGGCTCGCGCGATGAGCGGGCGCTGACCGACAATGCGCACGTGAACTGGGCACCGTATTGGCACCCGTCGGGCAAGTTCCTCGTCTACGGCACCAGCGCGATGGGCCACACCAACTACGAGGTCTTTGCGGTCGAAGTGGACTGGGACAAGCCGCAGACTTCACTTCGCCAACGACGTGTGACCCGGGCAAAGGGTGCCGATGTTCTGCCGGTCTTCAGCGACGACGGACGCTGGATGATGTGGACCGGGCAGCGTGGCCCCACGGTTGAGGGCGAATCGCGACCGAGCAGCCAGGTGTGGGTTGCGAGTGTCAACGTTGAAGTTGCGGGTGATCTTGAGAAGCTGTTTGCCTCATCACCAGGGGCCGCGGCCAATCCTGCAGCGGCAGCCACTTCGCAAAGCGCGGCCCACAAGGAAGGAGCGGGAACGGATGTCTCGCGCTGAGCCCGCGCCCGCGGACGCACCA
>JBGSRG010000132.1:0-4746 GCA_041737685.1 Phycisphaerales bacterium
CCTCGGCCAGCATCTTGCCGGTGGCACAGGCCACACGCACACCCGTAAAGCCGCCCGGTCCGGCGGAGACGACGATGCGGTCGAGGTCGGCCGGGGTGAGCGCAAGCCCTTGGCGCATTACGCTCTGGAAGAGGCGGTCGATGGCGGGCATGAGCCAGTCGTCCGCGCTGCCACGTGCGTTGGTGGTGGGCGCAGTGCGCGGAGAAGAGTCTTTGGAGCCAACTCGAGTACTCGAATTGGCAGCGGACTGAGCGCCGGTCGCGTGGCGCTGCCAGTGCTCGATTGCCAGCACGTGCGCGTGAGGAAGCAGTTGATTCTCATCGCGCGAAAGTTGGACAAGCACAACGCCGGGGCCTGCGGGCTGTTCCTGGTTTGCCGAACCAACCGGCAGTGCGGATGAGAGATTGCTCATCTCGATTGCGAGCGTGAGCAAACTTGGACGCGCGTCATCGCCGTCGCTCGTCGCTTGCCGGGCCGTAGGAACATCCGTGAGCATACAACACCTTAGAACGTTTCAACCCCCAACGGAGAAGAAGTTCATGCACCCCACCAAGAACGATCTATCAGTCCGAACCCGCACGCGAGTCTGCGAACTGTTGCAAGCACGTCTTGCCGACGCGATTGACCTTCAGTTGCAGATGAAACAAGCGCACTGGACGTTGTGCGGCCCGAACTTCATCGCGCTGCACGAACTGTTCGACAAGATCGCGGGCATTGTGCGAGACGGTGTCGACGAGATTGCCGAGCGCATCATGGCCCTGGGCGGTCAGGCTCGGGGCACGATCCACGCCGCGGCGAAGGAATCTTCTTTGCCGAAGTTCCCGCTGGACATCAACGCGCAGGCCGATCAGATCGAGGCTGTGACGACCGCGCTCGCAGCGTATGGCAAGCAGGTTCGCAAGGCGATCTCTCAGTCTGATCGCATGGGCGACGCCGACACGGCCGACCTGTTCACGGGCATCTCGAGGCAGATCGATCAGTACCTCTGGTTTGTTGAGGCGCATCGCGAAGTCCGGTAAATGCGGATCGCCGGAACGGAAAAGTAGCATAAGGCCCTTGTTGACAAGAACTTGGCACAGAAAGTTGGTTGCCCTAAGAAATCGACGTATCTTTCTCTCGCCGACCCCCTGTTTCGGGTGTTTTGTTGAGCACCCCCTGAGGTCATCCAGCGTCGCGGCACCACCGCGGGAGGGAGAGAGAGATGCAGATTCGAAAGTTGCTTTTGGGCGCGGTCATTGCCGCCGCGGGGCTGTCGTCGCCGGCTTTGGCCTTTGAGGCGCACTTCTCGAACGGTCGGCAGATCTGGTCGAGCGCCAACTCGGGCGCTTCGTTCGCACAGTCGGGCGTGGTCAATAGCGTCAGCGATTTGCAGACACTGGGCACCTTCGGCGTGGTCGCGTTGGGTTATCACGCCACGACGGACACGTTTTTTGCTTCAGGCTCGAACGGCCACCTGTACACCGTGGGTGGTCTGGGCACTGCGGCTGTCAACCTGACGTTCTTCAAGAACCTCGGTGATTCTTCCATCTCCTTCGAGTTCTTCGGCAACGAGTTCCGCGGCGTGCGGGGCAACGACCTCATCTCGTTCGACATCGTCTCCAACAGCGCTCTGACGGTGCTGAACGCAAACACGGGGCAGAACAACGTGCCCGCGACGGCGGGCATCGGCTCCGATTACTACGGCATGAACAGCGCGGGCAATGTCTACCTCTTGAACTCGGTGGGCGCGGCGACGCTGATCGGCGCAACGGGTCAAGGCTCGGCGTCGCAGGCGGGCGGCGCGGGTTGGGAAGGAAGTTTCTACGCCGGTTTGGGCTTTGACACCGCGGGCGCCAACGATCAGGTGCGCTTTGGCACGATCGACGTGGGCACCGGTGCGTTCTCGCTCATCAGTTCGACGAACATCGGTGAAGCACGCGGCCAGATGGGCTTGGTCATTGTTCCCAACCCCAGCGCCGCAGTGCTGCTGGGCCTGGGCGCGTTGGTCGCCACCCGCCGCAGGCGGTGAACACCCGCCGCGGCGACGAGAAAGACAAGACTTTGACCACGGCGGCCGGGAGCGATCCCGGCCGCTTTGTCGTTTGCGCTCTGGCCGGTTCAACACGATCTGGTCTCCTATCGTCTGCCAGTTTGCGCCCATCGAAGATTGCCCGACCTCTGGCTTGAGCCCTGTCTTACGTTCGCCCGTGTCTCCAGACACCCTTGAGGACACCCAAAGCCCCCATGCCCAAACGCACCGACATCAACACCATTCTCATCCTCGGGTCCGGCCCCATCGTCATCGGCCAAGGGTGCGAGTTTGACTATTCCGGCACGCAGGCGTGCAAGACGCTGCGCGCTGAGGGCTATCGCGTGGTGCTGGTCAACTCAAACCCGGCCACGATCATGACCGATCCGGAATTCAGCGATCGGACCTACATCGAGCCGATCACGCCCGAAGCCGTGCGGAAGGTGATCGAAGCGCAGCAGGCGGCGGGCGACCCGATCCACGCGATTCTGCCGACGCTGGGTGGACAGACGGCGCTCAACTGCGCTTGCACGCTCTTTGACAACGGCACGCTCGACGAGTTTGGAGTCGAGATGATCGGCGCCAACCGCAAGGTGATCCATCGCGCAGAAGACCGACAGGCGTTCAAGGAGATCGTCGAGGGGCTTGGCCTGAAGATGCCGCTGGCCACGACCGTGAACACGCTCGAACAAGCTCGCGAGTTTCTCGAGCAGATCGGCCTTCCGGCGATTATCCGGCCCGCGTTCACGCTGGGCGGATCGGGCGGCGGCATCGCGTACAACACCGAAGAGTTTGACGAGATCGTGCAGCGGGGCCTGCGCAGCAGCCCCATCACACAGGTGCAACTCGACCAGAGCGTGCTGGGCTGGAAGGAGTTCGAGCTCGAGGTTGTCCGCGACAAGAAGGACAACTGCATCATCGTCTGCGGGATCGAGAACATCGACCCGATGGGTGTACACACGGGCGATTCGATCACCGTGGCGCCGATCTTGACGCTGACGGACAAGGAATATCAGGCCATGCGCGACGCCGCGATGGCCATCATGCGCGCTGTGGGTGTCGAGACGGGCGGCAGCAACGTGCAGTTCGCCGTAAACCCGAACCCCGCGCCCGGCCCGGACGGCAGCAAGCCGTTTGAGATGGTGGTCGTTGAGATGAACCCGCGCGTGTCCCGCAGTTCGGCGCTCGCGTCGAAGGCCACGGGCTTTCCGATCGCCAAGATCGCCGCGAGACTGGCCGTGGGCTACACGCTCGACGAGTTGCGCAACGACGTGACCGGCACAACCAGCGCGTGCTTTGAGCCGGCGATCGACTACATCGTGACCAAGATGCCGCGCTGGACGTTCGAGAAGTTCCCTGAGGCCGACGAGACGCTGACCACGCAGATGAAGTCGGTGGGCGAGGCGATGGCGATCGGGCGCACTTTCTGTGAGAGTTTGCAGAAAGTGATCCGCTCGATGGAGGTCAAGCGGTACGGGCTGGGGCTTGACCGCAACGACAAGTGGCTCGCGGCGGTGCGGGCGGTGGAGCACGAGCAGTTGCAACTTGACGGCGCGTCCGCGCGCCACGACGGAACGTCGAGCAGAACCGATGAACAGGAGGGTGCGGGGGGGGCGGGGAGTGCGCGGGTTGTCTCGGACACCGGGCTGAAGACGGCCGACGGCCAAGCGCTGGAGTGGCCGATCCCCGAGGCGAAACTCAGCCGCAAGCTCGCGGTGCCCAGCCAGGGCCGGCTCTACTACATTCGCTATGCCATGAAGATGGGCTGGAGCGACGAACGCATCTTCGGGCTGTGCAAGGTTGACCCGTTCTTTCTTGACCAGATCCGAAGGCTGGTGGAGTTTGAGGACGTGCTGTTCCGGTACAAGACACTGGCCGACGTGCCGCCGGAGGTGTTGTTCCGTGCCAAGCAGATGGGATACAGCGATGCGCAGTTGGCCAACGTCTATCTGGGCAAGATCAGCGTTGAGACGATTCTCGAAGTTCGACGGCACCGCCAGCGCTTGAGCATCGAGCCGGTGTACAAACTGGTAGACACGTGCGCTGCCGAGTTTGAGGCGACCACGCCCTACTACTACAGCACGTATGAGCGGCGAGCGGGGGGCACCGCTGACGCCGCTGACGCCGCTGACGCTCCTGGCACCGTTGGCGTAGGAACGGACCATCCGCCATACGCGGGTGCCGACGAGATTCGCATCTCTGACAAGCAGAAAGTCATCATTCTCGGCGGCGGCCCGAACCGCATCGGCCAGGGCATCGAGTTTGATTACTGCTGTGTTCACGCCAGTTTCGCGGCGCGAGAGTTGGGCTTTGAGTCGGTGATGATCAACTCAAACCCCGAAACCGTGAGCACCGACTATGACACGTCCGACCTGCTGTTCTTTGAGCCGTTGACGCTCGAGGACGTGCTGAACGTGGTGGAGCGGATGGATGGAGCGGGCGGCACTATGGCCGCAAATCGGAGCCGCACAAACACAACGCACGCGGGCACTCCGAGCGCTGTTGCCGCCGCTGCCGCCGCACCGGGGCTGGTCCACGGCCTGATTATCCAGTTCGGCGGTCAGACGCCGCTGAATCTAGGACATGGCCTGGTCGCCGCGGGCGCACCCATCATCGGCACCAGCGTTGATTCGATCGACCTCGCCGAGGATCGCAAACGGTTTGACTCGATGCTGAACAAGATGGGCATGGCCAAGCCGCCCAGCGGCATCGCCAAGTCGCTTGAGCAGGCCGTCGAG
>JBGSRG010000208.1:0-6116 GCA_041737685.1 Phycisphaerales bacterium
GAGCGAAGGTGTGGTCATCACGGGCATCTGGTGCGTCTCTTCCCTCGGGCTGGGCTGGCCCGCGCTGTGGAACGGCCTGGTCGAGGGCCGCGTCGCTCTCGGTGTGCCCACCCGGCTCGACGGCTCGGGCTTTCGCTCCAAACTCGCCGGCCAAGCACCTGACTTTCGCGCCACCGACTACGTGCCCAAGAGTTATCGCAAGGCCGTCAAGGTCATGGCCCGAGACACCGAGATCGCCGTGGTCGCAGCGCGTTTCGCCGTTGAAGACGCCGGCATCGTCACACGCGGCACGCTCGAAGGTACTGCGCCCGAACCCGATTCCGCCGAACGGGCCACGCCCACCATTCCCTCTTCGCGCATGGGCTGTCACATCGGCGCGGGCCTCATCGCCGCCGAGGCCGAAGAGATGGCCGCCGCCATGAGCACCGCCCGCGAGCCGGGCACCGACGGGCTGAGTTTCGCCGCATGGGGCGGCAACGGCGGTGTCGGCACCAACACCGGCATGGAGCAACTCACCCCGCTCTGGCTGCTCAAGTATCTGCCCAACATGCTCGCGTGCCACGTCACCATCATCCACGGCTGCGAAGGACCTTCCAACACCATCACCTGTGCCGAGGCGTCCGGCGTGCTCTGCCTAGGCGAGAGCACCCGCGTCATCCAGCGCGGCGATGCCGACTTCTGCTTCAGCGGCGGCTGCGAGAGCAAACTCAACCCCATGGGCATGCTCCGGCTTGATCTTGCCGGCTGGACCGCACCCACCGCCGACCAGACCGACGGCAGCCAGTTCATCCGTCCATTCGATCCCGATGCCAAGGGCGCTCTTATCGGCGAGGGCGGCGCAGTGCTCACCGTCGAGTCCGCAGCCTCGGCCCGTGCTCGCGGGGCCAAGGTCTACGCCCACGTCGCCGGTTATGGCGGCGGAACTTCCGACGCCTTCTATCAGCAATCGCCAGCAGCCGAAGAGGGTTACGAATCCGCCATTCGCAACGCGCTTGACGACGCTCGCATCAGCCCGGACCAGATCGACGCCATCGTCCCTATGGCTTCGAGCATCCCCGCCATCGACCGTGCCGAGGCCACGGCACTCGCCAGCGTATTCGGCGCGCGCCTGAGTTCGATCCCGCTCGTCACCATTACCCCGAATCTGGGCCTCTGTTCGGCCGGTGCCGGCGCTCTGCAAGTCGCCGTCGCCGCAGGCTGTGTTCACCAGCAGCGTTTGCCCGCACGCGTTCACAGCGGCAAACCCATCGCGGGAATGGACGCGGGCAAAGCCCCGTCTCGAACCGCGAACCTACAGTTTGTCCTCGTCTGCACCGGCTCGATGGGCGGAACAAACGCGGCGGTCGTTCTGCGACGCGCCAACGCCTGAGCTCGCTCCAGCCGTCCGCGAGGAGGGTCGCGACTGCAACGGAGACGACACCGGCCCGAACAAGGCCGGTGTTGCTGCGAATCGTCTCAGTGGAGGCGCGAGGGTCCGGTGTTTGGGATGGGGGTGATGGGGGGGCGGGGGGATGCTGTCGCGGACACCGGCTCTGAGCAAGCCGGCGTTGTCCTTGTCTACCGCTCTCTAATTTCTGTTTACTGGAGCAAGACGAGATGCACGAAGAAAATGCCCAACGAGGCCGAGGCCGTGGCGGTGATCGTGGCCACGGTGGTGGTAGCGGCGGCGGCGGTGGAAAGGGTGGGGGCTGGGGAGGGGGCAACGATCGCGAAGGTCGCGGCGTGCCTCTGGCCGACCTTGACCCTGCGCTGACCGAGGTCTCCCGCAAACTCATCGGCTGCGCCATCGAAGTCCACAAAGGACTTGGCCCCGGCTTCGATGAACGCGTCTACCAGGCCGCGCTCGAGTTCGAGTTGAACCAACTCGGTGTGCCCTTCAAGTCGCACGAGCAGGTGCCCGTCACCTATCGCGGGCACAACGTGGGCCACAAAGAGGCCGATCTGGTCATCGACAATCGATTCATCGTCACCATGATGGCCCATCGCGGCGAAATCGGCGGTGCTGACCGCGCTGCGCTCCGAGCGCTCTTGCGCTCGGCCGACATGGAACTGGGCCTCATCATCAACTTCGCCGAGCGACGACTCAAAGACGGACTGGTTCGCGTTCTCAACCCCGACAAACTCAACCTGCCCAGGGGCGATCATCACGATGATGACTCGCACGAAACTCACACCGAGTCCGACACCGACGGCGGATTCGGCGAAACGGCCACTGAGCCAACCGCCTGACCAGCAGCTCATGATCCAATGATCCAATGAACCCACGACCAAGAGCCACGGAGCAAAGCCCACTTGAGCACTCGGCGCGTCGTCATCACCGGAGTTGGCTGGATCACCCCTCTGGGCCACGACATCGACACGGTCTGGTCGCGATTGCTCGCGGGCGAGTCCGGCGTCGGCCCCGTCACACGCTTCGCGGCCGATACCTTCAAGACCAACTTCGCCGCCGAAGTGAAGGGCTTTCGACTGGGAGATCATCTCTCGCCCGAGCAAACCGCTGAGCACGCGGGCGCTGGGCTTTCCACGCAGTTCGCCCTCGCCTCCGCAGCGCAGGCCTGGCGGCAGTCTGGGCTGGAAGCCTTCGCGAAGCAGGGCCGTCTGAAGCGACGACGCCTCGGTGCCTATTTCGGTGCGGGCGAAGGGTCGCTCGACTTTGAGAACTACGCACGCACCAACCTCGCAGGCTGGGTAGAGGCTCAGAGCGAGCCCGGTGGCCCAATCAGTGCAGGAAGCGGACGCGGCACCCTCGACACCGTCGCCTGGGCCACCGCCGCCTACAAACACATGGACGCTGCGCTCGAACTCGAGCAAGAGCCCAACATGACCGTCTCGCACGTCGCCGCCGCCTTCAACTGCCGCGGACCCAGCAGCAACTGCATGACCGCCTGCGCTGCCAGCACGCAGGCCGTCGGCGAGGCCTCAGAGATTCTGCGCTACGGCGATGCCGACGTCATGCTCGCCGGCGGCTCGCACAGCATGATCCACGCTCTGGGCATGACCGGCTTCATCAGGCTCACCGCCATGAGCAGGCGGCGCGACGACCCCACCCACGCCGCTCGACCCTTCGACCGAACCCGCGACGGCTTTGTCATGGGCGAGGGCGCGGGCATGTTGGTGCTCGAAACCCTCGAGCACGCCATGAGCCGAGGCGCAACCCCCCTCTGCGAAATCGTCGGCTATGGCTCAACCGCCGACGCCTTCCGCATCACCGATATCCAGCCCGACGGTCGAGGTGCTCAAGGCGCCATGTCCGCCGCGTGCAGACAAGCAGGAATCGACCCGCGTTCCCCCGGCCCCGACGGCCGCCCACCCGTACAATACATCTCCGCTCACGGCACCGGCACGCAAGAGAACGACTCGATCGAGACCGTCGCCGTCAAGGGCGTCTTTGGCGACCTTGCGAGCAAGATCCCCTTCTCAAGCGTCAAGAGCATGCTCGGACATCTGATCCAGGCCGCGGGCGCGGTTGAGCTCATTACATGCGTCAAGGCCATCGAGACCGGCATGGTCCCGCCCACCATGAACCTGCACGACCCCGACCCCGAGTGCGATCTGGACTACGTGCCCAACAAGGCCCGCAACATGAATCGGCCCGCAGCCGCTGGCGGTCATGGGGAGGACGAGGCGGGAGCAATGGCGGGGGGAGTGCAGGTCTGCCTCTCCAACTCCTTCGGATTCGGCGGCCAGAACAACACGCTCTGCGTTCGCAAGTTTGTCGAATGATCCGCCGACGCCCCGTTGCGATGCCCAATCCCCGCGGCACCGTCGTTTCACGCTTTCACACGCCCCCGCGCCGGTAAACTCTCCCGATGCCCCTGCTCCAGGCCATCCAACTCCAGAAAGCCTTCGCCGAGCGCGTCGTTGTCAACGGCGTCTCGTTCGAGGTGGGCCACTCAGAAATCGTGGGGCTGCTCGGCCGCAACGGCGCCGGCAAGACCACCAGTTTCCGAATGACCATCGGCATGATCGACGCCGACTCCGGCCGGGTCGTCTTCGACGGCCAAGACGTCTCCGGCCTGCCAATGTTCCAGCGCGCTCGCCTGGGAATGGGTTACCTCTCACAAGAGCCAAGCGTCTTCCGCCGACTCACCTTCGAGCAAAATCTGCTGGCCATTCTCGAAACCCTCCCGCTCAATCGCGCCGATCGCAAACGCCGCGCCGCCGAACTCCTGGCCCAGTTCGGCCTCACCCACGTCGCTAAACAACTGGCCTACACCGGCTCCGGCGGCGAGAAGCGCAAACTCGAAATCGCCCGCGCCCTCGTCACCGAGCCCAAACTCATCCTCCTCGACGAGCCATTCTCCGGCGTCGATCCAATCGCCGTCGAAGATCTGCAAGAAGAAATCCGCCAACTCGCGCAGCGCGGCATCGCCTGTCTCATCACTGACCACAACGTGCAGCAGACCCTGCGCGTCTGCCACCGCGCCTACATCATCGACGAGGGCCGCAAGTTCGCAGAGGGCACGCCGCGCCAACTCATCAACGACGAGATGGTCAGGCGGGTCTATCTCGGCTCGCTCTTTCGCGGCGACGAGTTCGACGATCATCACCACACTCCAGCAACAGCTCCCCCGGCTTCAACCCCCCCGGCAACCACCAGCCCAGCCTTCAACGGCTCGCGCCAAGCCGCTGCGCCCGCCAACGGCCCGACGCACGCCAACGGCCACGCCGCCCGTTCCGGCTCCAAAGCCACATCTCCGCCACGATCAGGCGCAAGCGACCGTCGGGCCCCGAACGACCGCCAAGCCTGATACATTGTGCCGATGACTTTCCTCCACGCCCAGAGCCATCTCGCCCCACTTGCTCCGCACGCCAAGCCCGCGCTTCTCGCCGGCCTGTGCCTGCTGCCGCTCTTGCTCGCCGGCTGCCTGCAGCGCACCATCACCGTCACCAGCGAGCCTCAGGGCGCGGTCGTGTGGATCAACGACAACGAAGTGGGCAGAACCCCCGTCGACGTAGATTTCACCTACTTCGGCAAGTATTCCGTCCGCCTGCGCCGAGAGGGCTACGAGCCGGTGATCGACGTGCGCACCACACGGCCGCCCGTGCAAGAACTGCCCGTGATCGACCTCGCCGCCGAGGCCATCCCCGCCAACTTCCACCACCGCATCGCCTGGCACTATGACCTCGTGCCCGCGCTCGAGTTGCGGGTCTCACCGGCCCAGGCCGAACAAACCGTCCTGAACTCCGGCAAACAACTCCGCGCCCGGCTCGCCGGGATCGACGAGTCGGCAACGCCCGCGCCGTGACCAAACAGTGACCGCCAACTCCAGCCTCCTCTCCCTACGCCCCCCAAATGCCCACGACGCCCAGCGACCCGCGCCAACCCTGGCAACTGCTCTACGACGGGTCCTGCGGCATGTGCTGCGCTGGCGCGGCCCTCTTCCTTCGCCTCTGCCGACCGGGCTCCATCGACCTCCGCAACTTCCGCATCCCCGGCGAAGTTGAGCGTTTCCCCGCCCTCAGCCGCTCTGCCTGCGAACAAGCCATGCACTTGGTCTCGCCCGACGGCTCGCAAACGTTCGTCGGCGCTGCGGCCGTGGTCGCCGCGCTCGAAACCCGCCCCGCATGGAAGGCCATCACCTGGCTCTATCGCGCGCCCGGCCTGCACCAACTGGCCAACTGGGCCTACCGCCGCTTGGCCAACAACCGCTTCGTGGTCTCGCGCGTGCTCGGCCTTCGTCCCAACGAGTGTGCCAGCGGCGCTTGCAAACTACACGACCACGTCGTCCCACCCCAGAACGGCCATTCATAACGACTTCGCCAGGCCAGGCCCAACGCGCAGCCACACCGAATAACCTAGCACCATGACACGCACCTCCCTCGCCCGCTGCCTGCTCGCCGTGTGCTCATGCTCTGCGCTCCCCGGCTGCATCGCCTGGGAAATCCGCGACGAGATGCGCCAGGTCAACCAGAACCTGCGCGAGATCGACCCCGTGCTGCTCAACACACGCGGCCTGCTCGCCACCGTCAACGAGGACGTGCAGCGCACCAACGCCCAACTCGACGACATGCGTACCCAGATCATCCAGACCCGCGCTCGGCTGGTCGAGGTCGGCGCGTCGCTCGGCAGCACCGACCCAAAGCTCGAAACCGTCAACGACGGCCTCGACCGC
>JBGSRG010000210.1:0-7145 GCA_041737685.1 Phycisphaerales bacterium
GCCCCGGCTCGTCCCAGACGGTCTGGTCGGCCTCGGCGGAGTCGTCGCCGAAGTTGGAGTGTGCGGAGTCGGCGGGGTTTGTGGTCGAGTCGCGGCCGAAGACGCCGGCCCAGTTGGCCCATCCCCCGCCGCCAG
This sequence comes from Phycisphaerales bacterium, assembly GCA_041737685.1. GTDB lineage: Bacteria > Planctomycetota > Phycisphaerae > Phycisphaerales > UBA1924 > JAHBK01. The sequence goes on from JBGSRG010000210.1 coordinate 136, forward strand.
ACTCGAACTCGCCTGCGCCGCACTCGGGGCATTTGACGAGCAAGGCTTGGGAGAGTTTGAGGCCGGTGAGGGAGTAGCCGCAGCGCCAACAGCGTGGGCCGGAGCCGCTTTGCTCAGGCCCTTGGCCACGGAATTGTGGCTCGTTGAAGACCGAGTGATCGTTGGAAGCGTTGCTCATGCGGCTTCACTCCCAGCACGGCCCGGCACGGCCCGGCACGGCTCGGATCGCCCTCACGCAGCAAGGCCAGACCTGACATGTCTGGTTCTTGGCAACACCAGAGGGAGGTGGAAAGGCCCTGCACACGCCTTGCTGTTAAGCGGCTTTGAGTCGGTAGCCGGTGCCCGAGGCCTGCACCGCGACGGAGACGATGGGCTTCTTGTTGCCCGCCTTGATACCTGCGGCGATGTCGTAACCCTCGAAGCGTACGTTGCAAACGGCGTCGTAGCCGAGAGATCGGGCCTGTTCGAGCATTCGTACAGAGGCTTCTCGGCGGGCTCGCTCGAGGAGCAGGCGGTAGTGGCCTAATTCGCCGCCGATGATCTTGCGGAAGAAGGAGAGAAAGGTTTTGAAGTAGTCGCTGGAGATGACGGCTTCGCCTGTGACGAGCATGGCGTGTACGCCGTTGCCGGCGAATGCGACTTCTCCCATTGCGGCGGGGAAGTTTTTGAGATCGGTGACGAGCATTGTGGCGAGGGCTGATTCACGTTTCTCGAGGCTGGCGAGGTGCTTGCGCTCGGCGAAGCGGCCAGCGAAGAAGCCGATGGCGATGAGGATGGCACCGATGCCGACGCTGAAGAAGAGTTCGATGAATTGGGAGAATCCGTTGCTTTGCAAGGTGGACTCCGGGTGAATGGCTCAGGCGTTGGTGGGCAGTGGTTCGACGAGAGCGGCGGTGCCGTAGGCGTACATCTCGGCAGCGCCGGCGGTGATGGCGGAGGTGGTGAAGCGGACGTTGATGACGGCGTTGGCGCCGAGCTGCTGGGCCTGTGCGAGCATGCGCTCGACGGCCTGTCTGCGGGCCTCGGTGAGGAGTTCGGTGTAGCCCTTGAGTTCGCCGCCGACGATGTTCTTGAGGCCCGCGGCGAAATCGCGGCCGAAGTGTTTGCTTCGGACGGTGTTGCCCTGTACGAGGCCCTTGAGTTGCACGATTCTCATGCCGGGGATGGACTCGGTGTTGACGACGTACATGGTTTGGAGTTCCTTCGGGCGGGTGGGGGCGGTGGGACGGGAGGAGAGGTGCGATCGGGCGCGGGTAAGTTATCAGCGAGGGACGGGGATCGTCAACTCGGTAGTGTGAACGGTTGAGGCCGGCGGGATGCGCGCAGGCTGCGGGCGGAGTTTGGATACTCGGGACGACCGGGATAATGGGCGAGCGGTCTGGTCGGCGTTGGGGTCGAGGTTGAGACTGGAGCGGACGGGCGAACGAGGGTGGGTTTGGTCACGCGTAACTCGTGGGATCGGGCACGCCGGGACTTTGGTCGTTGGCGGTGGCGAGGAAGCCAGCGCGTCGGATGCGGCAGGAGTCGCAGCGGCCGCAGGCGAGAGTTGTGCCGGGCCCACCGGGATTGTGGACGTTGGTGCGGAGGATCGGGTCGTAGCAGGAGTGAGTGAGCGAGAAGTCGACGCCCAGTTCGTGGCCGAGTCGGATGATTTGGGGCTTGGTGAGGTGGACCAGCGGCGATTCGATTTGGAGGTGTGGGCGCTTGCTGGCGTGAGCAGCGGGGTTGGAGTTGGGAAAGGCGTTGGCGTCGGTGGACTCGGCGCCAGCGCGGGTGCCCAGTGCCGCAGCGGCTTCGAAGGCTCGCAGGAAGGGCTCTCTGCAATCGGGGTAGCCGGAGTAATCGACGGCGTTCACGCCGAGGTAGATGAAAGAGGCGTTGAGGGTTTCGGCGTAGCCCGCAGCACAACTGAGAAAGATGAGGTTTCGTGCGGGGACGTAGGTGATGGGGATGGCGGCGGGATTGGCGGGATTGGCGGGGAGTTTTTGGGCGGATTTGGGCACGTCGATGGCGTCATCTGTGAGGGCGGAACCGCCGATGGCGCGAAGATCAACGCTGAGCCGAAGGCGTCGATCGGGACCGAGGCCGAAGGACTGGGCCACGCGGTCTGCGGCGAGCAGTTCGTGGCGGTGGCGCTGGCCGTAGTCGAAGGTGATGGCGAAGCAATCGCGTCCGTCGCGTCGGGCGGCGACGGCGAGGGTGACGGCGGAGTCGAGGCCGCCTGAGAGCAGCACGACGGCGGGGGATCGGGGGGAGGCGGTGGTCACGCGAGAGGATACAGCGGTGGTGCGGGCGGCTGCGGGGAGGGCGGATTGGCTGGATGGGAGGCGTTCGTTGGGGCCGCAGCCTCCTTATCCTTGTCCGTGCGTTACCGAATCTGCAAATGCTTTGAGATTGAGTCTGGACACATGCTCTTCAAGCACCCGAGCCTGTGCCGATTTCCGCACGGGCACTCGAGGAAGATCGAGGTGGTGATGAGCGCTGAGCGTCTGGACACGATGGACATGGTGTGCGACTTCAAGACGGTGAAACTGGCGCTGTCTGGCTATCTCAGGCAGTTTGACCACGCGATGGTGGTGAACTCGGACGATCCGATCGTGGAGCGGTTGCACGATGTTCGCGAGCGGGTGATTGAGTTGCCGAGCACCGACCCGACGACGGAGGTGTTGGCGAAGTTGTTTTATGACCGGCTGAGCGAAGAACTGAACGCTGGGCTGGCGTATGAGGATGAGCACGGCAACGCGTACCGGTTCCCGGCGGGGCTGCGACTGGAACGGGTGCGAGTGTGGGAGACGAGTTCGAGTTGGGCAGAGTTTGGTGCGGGGTGAGGGGCGGACTAGCGGCGGGGATTGCGGCCGCTGGGCGTGTGGTGCGGCGGATGAGGCGCTGGAGGGGGCGGCGGGGATGGTGGGCGCGGTGTGCTTTGAGCGCGAGCGGGATTTGCGGCGGGTGGGCCTTGGTCGGTTGCGAGCGACTGGTGATCCGGTGAGTCGCCGTCGGCATTGCCATGACTGTTGTGGGCGGTGGGTGATGGGCCTTTGGGGTTGGATTGGGTGGTCGAGTCGGTTGGGCCGGGGGCTCGGTTTGGGGTTGAGGATGGCGCACTGTTGAACTCGATCGAGTCTTCAGCGTCGTCGCCGGATTCGATGAAGCGTGGACCGGCTGGGCTGGGCTGAGCGATTTCGAGGAGTTTGGCGAAGACCAGGCGGCCCGCGGCGGTCTGCATGGTGGAGGCCACGAGCACGGGCACGTCGTCGCCGAGGCGCGAGGCACCCTGATCGACCACGACCATGGTTCCGTCGTCGAGATAGCCCACACCTTGTCCGGCTTGTTCGCCGGCCTTGACGAGTCGGAGCGTGAGTTGCTCGCCCGGCACGAGGCTGGGCTTGAGCGCATGGGCGACTTCGTGGAGATTGACGACGGTTACGCCGTGGATCTGGCCGATTCGGGCGAGGCCGAGATCGGTGGTAACGATCCGCGCGTTCATGTGGCGGGCGAGTTCGACGAGCGCCGTGTCGGTGCCGATGGCGGGCCTGGGGGTCTCGTCGATGGTGACCTCGACGCGGGCCAGTCGCTGGAGTTTGGTAACGACGTCAAGCCCGCGTCGGCCGCGGGCGCGTTTGAGTTTCTCTGATGAGTCGGCGAGGGTCTGGAGTTCGAGCAGCACGAAGCGCGGAACAATGATGGGCGACTGAATGAGGCCGGTGGCAACGACGTCGACGATTCGGGCGTCGATGAGGGCGGCGGAGTCCATGAGCATGGGTCGCACGCCGCGAATCTGCTTGGCAAACTCGACGTAGGGAATGACGAGTCGGAAGTCGTCCTGGGTCTGGAGCACCGTGGTGATGGCGAGGTAGCAGAGGCAGATACCGATGAGCAACTTGAAGAGGCCGATGGTGGACTTGAGGCTCTCGACGACCTTGGCGTCGAGAGTGACGCTGAGGACCAGGTCGATAATGAAACTCATGGCGACGGCGGCGACCATGCCGGCGACGAGGCCGAGGAAGACGCCGCCCAGAGTCGCGATTTTCTTTCGGGGCGTGAGCAGATCGATGAGGAAAGCGATCGCGAACATGACGATCGCCACCACGAGGGGCACGTACCAGGCCACCTCGATGCTGACAGGGGTATTGACGGGCGAGGGCGACTCGGCTTCGTTGATGAGTGTGACGAGGACGACGGTGACGATGAGGATGAAAAAGCCCAGCCGGACCGTGCGAACGATCAGGCTTCGCTGTCGCTCGACCGCCTCGTAGGGGTTCATCAGGTCGCGGGGCGTAGGCATGGGTGAAGTCTACATCACCCGGCGGGCACTGCCGGGGGTGAAGGGCAGGCGCGCGGTGTGGTTATGGGCGCCATAGCGGGTGCAGGTGCGATGGTCGATTTGGGCCTGAGGCGATTTCAGGCTCTGGCGCGGGGCAAGACCACCACGTCGTCGGGATCGACCGCCAGTGTGAGGGCATCTCCGGGCTTGGCGCCCAGACCGGGGTTGAGCAGAGCGACCTTGAGTTCGGGAAGGGGTAAGCCCGGCGCGGCTTGGGCTTGGCCGACCTGCGCGATGACTTGCGCGGTCTCGCCCAAGTAGACCGACTCTTTGACCGTGGCGAAGAGCGTGTTGGTGCCGTTGGGGCTGCCCGTGCGAACGGCCTCGGGCCGTATGGACACCAGCACGCCGCCGTCGCTGTCGGGCGAAGTGGCGTCGAGCGCGGCTTCGACGTCAACGTCTTTGGACACCTGACCGCTGGCGGCGAGCAAGCGTCCGAGTGAAGTCTCGACGACGACGTGCGATGCGCCAGCGCGGTCGACGATACGTCCGGGCAAGAGATTGGTCTCGCCGAGAAACTCTGCGACGAACTTGTTGCGTGGGCGGCGGTACATGCGAGCCGGCTCATCGATCTGCACGATCCGGCCGGCATTGAGCACCGCGACGCGGTCGGCCATGCTCAAGGCCTCTTTCTGGTCGTGCGTGACGTAGACACCGGTGATCGCGGCGGCTTTGCAGATGCGCCGAATCTCGGAGCGAAGTTCGTTGCGGAGTTTCGCGTCGAGATTCGAGAGTGGCTCGTCGAGCAGAAGCACGTCGGGCTTGATGACCAGAGCGCGGGCGAGGGCCACACGCTGCTGCTGCCCGCCCGAGAGTTGATTGGGCTTGCGTGCGGCGTAGGCGTCCATCTGAACGACCGCCAGGGCCTCTTGCACGCGCTGCTGTTTGGCCTCGCCGCCGACAGAGCGGATGTCAAGCCCGAAGCCGACGTTCTGAGCCACGGTCATGTGCGGCCAGAGGGCGTAACTCTGGAAGACCATGCCGGTGTTGCGTTTGTTGGGCGGCAGAAAGGTCACGTCCTTCGCGCCGCCGGCACCTGTCTCGAAGAAAATGCGACCCGCAGAAGGCTCGATGAAACCGGCGATCATTCGCAGGAGCGTGGTCTTGCCGCAGCCGGATGGTCCGAGGAGGAAGAAGAGTTCGCCGGGCTGGATGGTGAGCGAGACGCGATCGACGGCGATGGTGTCGCTGGCTGCGCCGTCTGATCCACGATCGCCCTCCCCCCCCCCGCTACCACGGGCCGCGCGTTTCTTGCGGGTGGCTGAGTCGAAGCGTTTGGTGAGGTCTTGGAGTTGAATCTGCGTGGGCATGAGGGGGGAGATTAGAGCGCTCGCGGGGGTTGGGACGAGCGGGTGTGATTCACGAGCGCGGTTCGATCGGATCGGTTCAACCGGCACGGTACCGGCCGGTACCATTGGGCATGAAGCGGAATCAAAGACATGCATCTTTGGCGTTGGGCGTGCTGGCGCTTGGCGGGCTGACGCTGGGCGGATGCCATCGGGCCGACGTCTCGGCGGATGTTCACAACACCACGCCGCAGCCGCTGTTTGTTGAGATCTACGTCAAGGGGAACTTTGGGCGTGAGGCAACGCTGGAAGCGAGCCGTCGGTTGGGGCCGGGCGATCGGGCGCTTGTGGGGCCGGTGCGGCAGGTGGGGTTCCCGCCGGGAGCGTTTGTGCGAATGGACACGAGGCCGAATCCGTCATTGCCGCTGGAATTGGAACTGAATGAGGGGACCAACTTTTTGCGGGTGCGTCAGGAGGGCGACGGCACGGCGGGGCGGCTGATGGCGGATGAGAAGCGGTAGGGTGGCGGCGGAGATCTGAAGTCCTAGGTGATCGATTCTGCGGCGGCCTATCGATCAAGAAGTGGGCGTTTGTGATCGATAGGAAGTTGTTCTATCGATGATCACGATGTAACACACTGCCTGATAATCATTTACAATCGAATTCGATTGTAGTCAACAACCCTCACACAATCCGAACCGTACTGCGCTTGCTCGCGTATCTGCCTTTGGCGGGTTTGGTCGATCGCCGATGAAACCCAGATGGAGGGCCGACGCGATGCCCGGCGTTTCGCACACCGATCTGTCGCCCGAGTTGCTCGTCCACATGCAGGCCATCAGAGCCAAGGCGGTGGAGTACGGGCTGGATTTCTTTGAGGTGGTGTTCGAGGTTCTGCCGTTTGACGTGATGAACCAGATCGCGGCGTACGGCGGATTTCCGACACGCTATCCGCACTGGCGATGGGGCATGGAGTATGACAACCTCTCAAAGCGCGACGCCTATGGGCTGGGCCGCATCTACGAGATGGTGATCAACAACGACCCGGTGTACGCGTACTTGCAGGAATCCAACGCTGTCACTGACCAGAAACTGGTGATGGCGCACGTCTACGGGCACGCGGACTTTTTCAAGCACAACCTCTACTTCTCGCGGACCGACCGCAAGATGATGGATCAGATGGCGAACCACGCCACGCGGATCCGGCGGCACGCCGAGCGGCACGGGCACGAGGTGGTGGAGCGGTTCGTGGATGCGTGCCTGAGTTTGGAACATCTGATCGATCCGCACTCGGTGTTTATGACCCGCAGCGACGCGGACGGCAGCGGATCGGGCGCATCGGGATCGGCGCGGCCGCGTTCGGCGGCGGGGCTTGGTCGTGGGCGCGCTGGCACGGGCGGCGC
>JBGSRG010000338.1:0-2104 GCA_041737685.1 Phycisphaerales bacterium
GACACCGATCGCGCCCGGGGCCGAACCGCTGATTCAGCGCTCGCGTCAGAGTGGCCTGGCCGTCGTGGTCTACCTGCACGCCGAACTCGGCACACTACGAGCCCGGATCAACAGCGGCCCAAGTGCACACCGCCCGTCGCTCAGCGGCAAGCCGATCGCGGATGAACTTGCGGGGTTGCTCAGCGCTCGCTCGGCGGTCTACGAGCGCATCTGCGACCTGACGATTCAGGTAGAGCGTGATGATTCACCGGACGGGGTGGCAGAGCGGATCGAGCGGCGGCTGCGTGAGAGTCGCAAGGAATGAACTGGCCTAGACCTCAGCGACTTGTCTCGGACTCGCATCTGCATCGGCCTCTCGCACCGCTGCACAGAACGCTTCCATCAGCGAGAGATCTTTCTCGCCCGGCCTGCCCGATCGCTCCACGCCAGAGGAAACGTCCACGCCGAAGGGCCTTATGAGTCGGATTGCTTCGCCCACGTTTTGTGGCGACAGACCGCCCGCGACGATGAGCGGCTTCCTGAGTAACTTGGCGGGCTTCACCAGAGCTTGCCAATCGAAACATGTTCCTTCGCCGCCCGCCGAGCCGTCGATGAGGATCGCCTCGACCTCTGGCACCTTGTCCCATTTGCGTAGTTCGGCATCGATCGTGAGAGCATCGAATCGCAGCGCCTTGAGGATGCCCGGCCCACATCGGGTTGCAAGATCAACCGACTCGCTCCCGTGCAACTGACTGAGGCTTGTCGGACAGACTTCGCTCACCTTTGAGAACTGCTCGAAGGTCGCGTCGACAAACAGGCCGACCGTGGCGACGAACGGAGGCAAGAGCGCTGCCAACTCGAACGCCTCCTCTGGATCAATGAATCGCTTGGAGGCTTTGTGAAAGATGAAGCCGACGGCATCGGCCCCTGCGGCCGCTGCGCCAAAGAGCGCCTCGTCGTCTCGAATGCCGCAGATTTTCACGCGCGTTCTCGGCATCGATCAAGTCCTTTGAGTAGTTGATTCTGTCGTCACGGCCCGCGGCGCCTCAGCCAAGATCAGCCAGCGTTCGCTCGGCCAGTTCACGCTCTTGGCCCTCACTCAGGCCCTTCAGTGCCTCGGTCAAAGTGGCTTTGGCGCGAATCGGGTCGTTCAGGTCTCTTGCGCAGAGCAGGCCCAGCAGCAAGAGAAATCTCGCCACGGATCTTTCTCGCGGATATGCCTCGATCAGTCGCTCGATCGCGTACGCCGCGGTCTGCTTGTCGTCGGAACCGTACAACTGAATCGCGAGTTGCTCGTGATGCTTGAAACTGAGCGTCACGCTCGCGTGGTCATCGCCGAAGCGTTCCAGCAGGTTTCGATAGGCTGGACCCGCGTCGTGCGGCAGTTCAGTGCTGAGCAATCGAACTATCTCGGCGCGAGCCGAAGCCACTTCGGATTGGCGGTTCGCGTGCGCGGGGTGCGCTGAGAGCGTGTCTGCCTGACCCACCTTCTTGGAGTGTTTGTTTGTGCCTCGTGACGAGCGGACGCCTCGCTTGTCGGACTCTCGACGACTCGCACCAGGCACACCATCCACATCATCCGAAAGATCCGAAACGTCCGCATCACCCTTCGCGAATCTCCCTCGACCCTTGCTTGGCTTGCTGCCAAACTCTTCACTCTGCAGATCGGTCGCCTTGCCGTTCCGATCCCTATCACCGCCCCCTTCTTTCCGTGCCGCACGCTCCCAGTGCTGCTTCATTCGCCGCTGCTGCGCCAACCCCGCCTCCTTGAACTGCCTTCTGCGGTACACCTGCTTACCCATCGAGAACAGGTCATAGGTCTCGCGCGGGAGCAGTTTGGTCCAGAGCAGGATCATCGCGACCACCATGCCGAACGCCGCACCGCCCAAGTGGGCCAGGTGCGCGGTGCCCGTGTTCCCGCCCGAGCCTTGCATCAGCACGTCCCACATCACTGCCAGACCGATCACCCACCAAGCAGACACCCAGAACACCGAGAGAGAAACAGCAAGAAAATCACTCGCACGTTCGTACGCGGAAAGAGCACGAAGTACGCGCCGGTCAGCCCGGCGATCGCCCCGCTGGCCCCGAGCGCCGGTCGCTGCTCGAAGGCGATGTGCGCACCGCC
>JBGSRG010000353.1:0-2839 GCA_041737685.1 Phycisphaerales bacterium
CCGCCAGAAGCCCGCCCAGCCCCGGCACCGATCGTTCAACCCGCAGCGCAACCTCGGTCAGACTCGGCGCAAAGCGCCACGCCGAAACCAGCACACGCCCCGCCGCGAGCACCAGAGCCAGCAGCGTCGCCGTCCACAACACCATGCGCAACTCGCGCGGCCAGCGCACCGCAAAGTCTATCAAACCCGCAAGCAGCGCCACCGACAGAACCGCAACCAGTGTCCACGCCACTCCACGAGCAAGCAACATCCCCCGCGCTAAGCGGCGGAGGCGACGCAGATCACTGATGATCGCATCCATACCCCCACTACCCCCACTCGCCCGACCCTCGCGACCGCCCCGACCGCGACCACCCCGCTCTTGAGCAGTTCCACGCTGGCCCTCTCTAGGCACAGTTCCTTGCGTTTGCGACGTGCTGATCGGCTCCGTGGTCAAACGCGACTCCGCTCAAAAGAGGTAAGGCCCAAAGCGCGGCCCCGGAAAATCTCCGACTTCAGCCGTGAATCAAACCAAACGAAACCAAACCCGTCCTCGCCCACTCAAACAGCCGAACGACTCGTCCGTCCCATTCATGCCAAACCTTGGCCGATCACTATCGTCCGCTCGTGCTGCTCAACTGATACATACCGATTCGTAGACCAAGCCGTGGCCGATCGAAATCGGACCGGCAATCTTTGCATCCCGCAAGCGTTCAACCAAATCGTGCTTGTTGGTACTATGTCCGGTGAGCGGCCTATGTTCACGCCAGTCTGAGCAATCGCCGGCCAACCCACTCTACCGTGCAAAGACCGACAACCAGCCAGAGCGCCCACGCCGTGTCCCACAGCGAGCGGATCTGCGGCTCGCCCGCAACCTTGATCTTGCGATTGGGCAACAAACGGTCAAGTTGGGGCAGATCGCTGGGCGACAGCAACCGACCACCCGAGGCAATCGCCAATCGCTCCAGCAAGCCGTGGTCGGCCGCAGGCCGACGAAGTTCATCGTCCGATCGCACCACTTCCAGCCGCGTCGAGAGGTCGCTCACGCGGCTGGTCAGCAGCGGATCGGTAATCTCAACGCGATAGTCGCCCGCCCGCGCTGGCACATGCACCGCGCTGAAACTCCGCACCGCCTGCGTCACTTCCACGCCCGTCCCGCCCGTACGCACTGACGGCACCCTCGTCGATGCCCCCTCACCCATCTCGGGCGTCAGCAGCAGTTCCACCGAATCGGCATCACTGTCGCTGCCGCTGATCCCAACCCCTCCCGCCGACATTCGAACAACCCGTGCCCGGATCGAACGCGGCTCAGCATCCACCAAACTCTGCTCCAGCAGCGTCAGCCGAACACGCACCGGCGAGCGAACCTCCGCCCGTGCTGGCGAAACATCCAGCAACGCGGGCTTGCCCGATCGGTTGAGCGCCTCACGCCCCAGCAGCCGGAACAACTGAATGTAGAAGCGCTCGGTATACGGCTCGCCGCGTGCATAGCGCCAGCGCCAGATCTCATCCGTCGCCACATACATCACGCGACCCGCGCCATACCGCATCGACATCAGCAGCGGCGAGCCACTACTCCCGACCCCGCCCCCAACGCCGTTGCTGCCAACGCTCGCACCGGTCGCTCCCGACTCGATCAACCCAGGATCATCCACGGCCACCGCCACCGCCAGCACCTCGGCCGTGGGCTTCAGCCGATCCCGCGAGATTCGCTGCACCCACTGCAACGCATTCCAACCCGCCGACGGGTCTGACAGAATCGGCGGCCAGAACTCGGACGCACCCGCACTGCTGTCCAGATCGACCTTGGCCCCGTTCACCGCCGTGTCCAACAAGCGAAGCACCCCCAATCGCTCGGCCTCGGGTGTCGGCACCACCACGCTCGGCCGCTCCAGAATGGGCGTTGCCGCGTTCGACTCACCCTCACCCGCCAGCGTGAAGGGCAACAGGTCAGCCAGCGGCGAACCGCGCCACGAGCCAGGCGTGTGGCTCTCGCCACCGATCCACACCAGGCCAGCTCCGCCGATCGCCACACGCTCGCGCAGCTGGTACAACTGCTCAGAGGTCAGCACCCCCGGCCAGACATCGCCCACAATGAACAGATCAAACGCCGACCACTCCTCAGGCGACCGCGGCAGCGAGTCCAGCGTGATCGAGCCTTCCTGAATGTACCGATGCCGCGGCGAGAGCAACAGCGTCGCCGCCAGCACCGACGGCTCGCGCACCAGCAGATTCTTGACGTAGCGATACTCCCACCGTGGATAGCCGTCGATGTACAGCACACGCAGCGGCCGCTCCACCAACTCGAGCGACACGTCCAACGCGTCGTTGGCCGCGATCAGGTCCGGCCGCCCAGCGTCGGGCCGGATCCGCACCGCCCATCGCGCTTTGCCCGCTCGTGACGATCGCGCCGTCAGCCGAACCGTTGAAGTCTGCGCTTGCGGTGCCGCCATCGATGCGTTCCCACCCTCAGCACCACTCGCCGAATCAACCGCCGATCCAGACGATGAAGACGCGCCCTCCACCGTGCGATCCGCAAAGCGAACGCTCTGCGTGTCCAACACCTCGCCCGTGGCCGTGTCGACCAACTCCACCTGCACCGTTGCGCTCGGTCGATCCACCGCCGACCCCGCCAGCACACGCTCAACTTCGGCGTCGATAGGCACCGCGTCCTGCGCAAAGGCTAAGTTCGGGGCCTCAATCCGCCGAACACCCACGTCCGAGATGCCCTCCGCGTCGCCCAGCGCCAGCGCGAACACCGGCACGCCCTCAGACTCAAGCCGCCGCACAAGCCCGCGTGAAGGCTCGCTCGACGATCGACCATCGCTCAGCAGCACCACGCCCGAAATCGGCCGTGCCG
>JBGSRG010000371.1:0-3007 GCA_041737685.1 Phycisphaerales bacterium
GCCGCCCAAGCCGAGCAACGCGATCGAACCGGGAGCGGGAACGAAGTCCCGAACGCCCACAGCGTCAATCTCAAGGCTGCTCGCAGTGGTCACGATACGTACCGTGTCGTAGAGCAAGCCGTCTGGAACGTTCAAGATCAGTCCGCCGAGGCCAGTGCCCGCACCTTGACCGGGAACCACAACGTTGGCGATCGAATCGACCGCAAACCCGTTGAGCAGCAGCGTGATGTTGGCCCTGCCGCCGCCGTTGGTGTTGGTGAAGATGAAGAGGTCGTCGTTGAAGTTGAACCCGGCGAAGGTCAGACCAAGGAACAGGTCAACCGAGTCGCCCGTGGTGAACGCGACCGAACCGTCGCCGATCGTGCCGTCCGGCCCGCCAGCGCCGGGGGTGGTGAATGTGAGATCCGTCGGACTATTGAGCAGGAGCGTGGGAATGTTGCCCGGTTCTGTAGCGCCGACATCAACAAAGTTCGAGAACGCGCTGGCGTAGCGGAAGCCGGGGATGCTGACGCTCAAACCCGTCGTCGCGCTCACGCCGCCGCTGAAATCGCCCGCGGTGTTCAGGGAGTTGCCGTTGCCTGCGCCGCCGATCTGTGTGACGGTCGATCCGGGGAACGCCTTGATCTGGGCAATCTGGTCAAAGTTGCTGCCGAACACTGTCACCGCACCACTCGCGGCTTGCGTCGAGAGCGCGGTAAGGGCCAAAATCGGTAAGAATCGCTTCATCTCTCTCTCCTTGTTTGGGTAAACACTTGGAATGCCATGACCGACGAGGGCATTGGTCATCGCCGAGTGGGAAAAGAGTAACCCCAGATACGGAAAGAAACAAGGGCAATCACACGGATTTTGATTGAAGATACGATCAAGGAGTTATAAACAATTTACGAACAAAGCCTGACACAGAGCGCTGGGGATCGCACCTTTGGTGTTTCGAGCCTTGAACCGGGGGTGCCTTTGTCGAGCGGGTGAGTTGGAGGGTCAGTACAAGACGCGAGCAATCTCCGCCTCGTCGGTCAGTCCCAACCCCACCTTCTCGCGAGCATCGTCCATCATCATCCTCATGCCGCCGCTCTTGGCCGCGTCGGCCAGGGTCACCGCGTCGGCCCCCTGCACCGTCAGCCGGCGCAGTTCGTCGGTCATCTTCATAATCTCATAGACCGCCACGCGCCCGAAGTAGCCGGTGCCGAAGCACTTCTCGCACTTGGTCGTGCGGACAGACAAGCCTGGCGCCGGTTCGCCCGTGCCGTTGCACACCTTGCACGTTCGCCGAAGCAGCCGCTGCGCCAACACCGCCAGCAGTGTCGAGGTCACCAGATAAGGTTCGGTGCCGATGTCGATCAGTCGCGCAATAGCGCTCGGCGCATCGTTGGTGTGCAAGGTCGCGAGCACAAGGTGGCCCGTCAGCGATGCCTGAACCGCCAACTGCGCCGTCTCCTTGTCGCGAATCTCGCCCACCAGAATCACGTCGGGGTCTTGCCGCAGCAATGCCCGCAAGCCCGCGGCGAAGGTCACGCCGCGCTTCACGTTCACCTGCGTCTGACTGATGCCCTCAAGGTGATACTCAACCGGATCCTCGATGGTCATCACGTTGCGGCTCGAACGGTCAACCTTGCCCAGCGCGCCATACAGCGATGTGGTCTTGCCTGAACCCGTCGGGCCAGTCACGAGGATGATGCCCGTGTTGCGATTGACCAGATCCACAAACTCCGCCTGCATCTTGCGCGTCATGCCCACTTCGTCCAGCGAGAGTTGGGTCTGCGACTGGTCAAGCAAGCGCAGCACCAGCCGCTCGCCATACACCGTCGGGATCACGCTGAGTCGGATATCGATCTTGCGATTGCCCACACGCACCGTCGAGTGCCCGTCCTGCGGGCTGTGACGGTTGGCGATGTCCAACTCCGTCATCACCTTCAACCGCGAACTGATCGCCGGGGCCAGCGCCAGCGGCGGGCTGAACGCATCGGTCAACATGCCGTCGATGCGGAACCGGATCACCAGTTTGGTTTCCATCGGGTGAACGTGGATATCGCTGGCCCGCCTGCGCAGTGCCTCGAACAGAATCATGTTCACCAGCCGGATCACCGGTGTCTGACGTGCCAGTTGCAACAGATCGGTCGAGTTCCGTACCAAGCCCGCCGCCGACTCGATCGCTCGCTCGTCGAGCGGCATCTCTTCCACAATCTCTGTGACAAGATCCTGCTTCTGCTCATAGCCACGGTTGATCAGGTTGGCCACGGCGCCCCGCGGCGACAGCACCAGCCGCACCGGCATCCCCAACTTCTCTTCCAGAATCGAGAAGACCGCCGGCTGCATCGGCTGTGCCGTGGCGCACACCATGACCGTTCCGTCGCTGCTCAGCCCCGCGACCGAACGCTCTCGCGCCATCGACGCGGGAATCGTCTCGAAGAACCGCGCGGCGGTCTCGTTGAACTTCGGCTCCAGATCCAGCGGCAGGCCGGTGCGCTCGCTCAACTTCGTCAGCGCCGTGTGCTCGTCCACCGCCAGCATCGTCAGCAGCACGTCCCACGGCTCGTCGTCTGATCCGGGCAACTGCGGGAAACTCCGCAACTGCTCCGGCTTCACGTCGAGCAAACCAAACTGCTGGCTCACACGGATCAACTCCGCCGCCGACGGCCCACCAGAATCGACCGACAGCGCGCCGCTGGTCGAACCGTTTCGCGCGACCACGCCGCGCCGTCCGAGCGGATCGGTCGGCTCGTCAGACTTTCGAAAGAGGCTCCGCCTCGCCATGATGATCGATCCTTGTGTTGAAGCGGCGGGAACGAGTGCCCGACAAATGCCCGGTGAATGCCGAATGAATCTGTGCCGAATCGCCGCCGAAACTTGGTTACCAGTGGTCTGAATCCAAAGTGCTTACGGGTTCGTGGTCGCCGGCTTGGTCCGACGTACCGGCGTCGCCCCAGAGCGAGACGCAACCGGCTCCACCGTCACGCCCGGCTGCGGCGTTGGCGCATCCGCCGCAGGCCCGAACGCCGGCGTCGGTGTG
>JBGSRG010000458.1:0-7032 GCA_041737685.1 Phycisphaerales bacterium
ATCGAAGCCAATGGCAACTCGGCGAAACCTCCCGCGAACGACGCCACCAAGCCCGACGCCTCGACACCCGAGACAGGCCAGCCCAAGTATGCCAAGATCGAAGTCAAGCCCAACACCGGCCTGGCCAAGACCGATGCCACCATCGCCGGCAAGCGGTTCAAACTCGAGATTGCCGCAACGCCCGAGACTCGGCGTGTAGGGCTGATGGCCCGCGAGAAAATCGATGCTGACGGCGGAATGGTCTTTGTCTTCCCCCCCAGCCCCTTCATGGTCCAGAGTTTCTGGATGGGCGACTGCCTGACCGACATGGACATTCTCTATCTTGACGGTGCGGGCCGGATCATGGCGATGCACGAGATGAAGGTCCAAAGACGCCTCGAAGGCGAATCCGACGAGGCTTACAGCGCACGAACCACCAAGTACTCTTCCAAGTATCGCTGCGGACTGGTCGTTGAACTCGCCCCAGGCTCGATCAAGCAGATGGGCCTGAAGGACGGCGATCTGGTGAAACTCGACGTCGCCGGGCTCAAGAAACTCGCCCGGTAGGCCGATGCCTTGTTCGTCTCGGCAACAGAGCACCGCGCGGGCACGGACGGCCCGGCTTTGCTTGCGGCTGTGCAATCCTCGATCGTGCGGCGTCGCTGCCCGCGTGGTTTGCTCAGCCTAAGACCGAGCGTCACGGATGGCCCACGATGGTGCCCAACACGATCGCGCTCATCGCGGCCGACGACTCCGAAGCCACCCGCCCGGGCTGGTGGAACAGCATGTTCCAGCACTGGCCCTCCTATGCGCCCGAGCCACGGCTCGAACTTGTGAGTGCTCAGGAACTGCTCACCGACTCGAGAACGCTCGCTTCGCTCAAGCGATGGGACGCGGCCATTCTTGCCCCGGCCAGAGGCCCCTCCGACACCATCCTCTTTCGGGCTCTCGACCTGCTGCAGCAGCACAACGTGCCAGCCCTGCTGCTCGTCCGCGACATGCGTACCCGCCTCGACGGGTTCCACCCCGGCCACGTCATCGTGCAACCCCTCGACGCAAGCCCTGAGGCGATCGCCTCGGCGGCTTACGCCCTCTCGCAGCGGCAGACCCTGGTCAAGGGTCTGGAACAGAACCTCAAGGTGGCCCAATCGTTTCAGGGCGAGACCGCTGCGGAAATCGACCGTCTGCACCAGGAGCTCTTGCTGGCCGCTCGCGTGCAGCGAGACTTTCTGCCCAAGCACATGCCCGTGGTCGATGGACTCGAATCCGCGGTGCTCTTCCGCCCCGCCGGCTTTGTCTCGGGCGATACCTACGACGTCTCGATTCTTGACGAGCACCACGTCGGCTTCTTTCTGGCCGACGCGATGGGCCACGGAGTGCCCGCCGCGCTCATGACGCTCTACATCAGCGGCTCGCTGCCACGCAAAGAGTTCGTGCAAGGCGGCTACAGGCTGGTGCCCCCCGCCGAGTCGCTCAAGCGTCTCAACGCCGAACTGCACGCTTCAGTCGCTGGCCCCGCACGCTTCGCCACCGCCGTCTGCGGGCTTATCGACACCCGAAGCGGAACCATCACCATGGCCTGCGCGGGCCATCCGCCACCACTTCGTGTCTCTCGACACGGCGTCAGGCCGGTAGACGTTTCGGGAATGCTCCTGGGCGTTGTCGAGGACTTCGACTACCAGCAGATCACTATCCGCCTCGAAGAGGACGAACTGCTTCTGGTGCACTCCGACGGCATCGAGTCCGCCTTCGCACCGCGACGGCTGATCGACCCCGCCTCGAGCGGCAAGGTGAACCCGCAAACCTACATGTCGCCGCTCGCGGCCATGCGCCGCGGCGCAAGCCTCGAAAGTCTGCACACCGCCATGGAGCGCTTCGCCCAGAATCTCGACACGCAGGCCGGGTCCTTCCATCAAGACGACGACCTGACCGTCATGGGCTTTCAAACCACCTCTCGCCGAGAACCTCCGCGCAACATGCCCGCCAAGAGCGGCGAGCAACCCGCCGGGCTCTACGCCGGCTGAGCCGCGCCCCTTCTTCGGACACCCCGATCCGTCAGCGTGTCGGTCTCGAGCAGGCCGTCCTTCAGCCGCACGATCCGTTCGCAACGATTCGAGATGCGGTCGTCGTGCGTCACCATTACGATGGTCATGCCGCCCGCGTGCAGACGCTCGATCGTTTCCAGAATCTGCGAACCTGTCTCCGAGTCCAGATTGCCAGTCGGCTCGTCGGCCATCAAGATCACCGGATCCGAAACCAGCGCCCGCGCAATCGCCGTGCGCTGCTGCTGACCGCCGCTGAGTTCGCGCGGCCTGTGACCAAACCGATCACCCAACCCGACAAGTTCCAGCGAGCGCTCCGCGCGCTCACGGCGCTCACGTTTCGAGACGTGCTGATAAAACAGCGGCACCTCAACGTTCTCAACGATCGTCAACTCCGGGATCAGGTTGAAAGCCTGAAACACAAAGCCGATCTTGCGGCCACGAAACTGCGACAGTTCTTCGTCGGCCAGTTTGGCACAATCGCGACCGTCCAGCAGATACGTGCCCGCTGTGGGTCGATCGAGACAGCCGAGGATGTTCATCAGCGTGCTCTTGCCCGAGCCACTGTACCCCATGATCGCCACGTACTCGCCCTTGCGGATCAGCAGGTCCAGCCCCTCCCCGCCGCGTCCAACCGCATCGACCAGCACCGAACCGTCGGGCTTGAAGTACGTCTTGCGGATGCCCGCAAGTTGCGCGATCGGCTCGCCCGGAACAAACGGCGATGCTGCGGCGAGTTCTTCAGCACTCAGAGTGGTCATGCGTGGAAATATACCGCCAAGAACCCGCCAGGCCGCAGCCGCTACTTACCCCGCCTCGTCCTCGATCTGCACGCTCGCCAGCCCGCTCACGGTGTCGGGCACAAAGGTGAAGACCCGTTCCAGCCCCGTCAACCGCATAATCGACGACAACTCCTTGTTCATCGCGCAGATCACCAGCCTGCGGCCACCCGCCGTCACCAACTTGTGCATCCGCAGCAGTTGAGCAATGTGCGAGGAGTTCAGACGTGTGACCCCCGCGAAGTTCAGCACAATGTGTGGCACACCAGGCGGACTTCCCGCCTTGCCCCCGCTGTGACGCAATCCTTCCCCGCCCCTTGGGCCATCTTCGTCGCTCGCGCTCGCAAGCGCGTCGACCACCTGGGTCTGTTCCGACTCAGCCGACTCCGATCGAACAGCCGCGTCGACCCTCAATCGCGCAAAGATCAGCCCGAACTCCTCAGAGAGTTCCGGCTCATCGGCCAGTTCGCTCAACAAAATGTCATCGGCCCATTCTTGCGGCATGGTGTGCAGTGTAACAGAACGCCCTAATCTTCCGCCTCCACCTTCGCCGCGGCAACCACCTGGTCTCCCTCATCTAGGCGAGTGATCCGCACTCCTTGTGTGCCCCGGCCCGTCTCACGGATCTCGTCTACCGGCATCCGAACCGTCATGCCGCCACGAGTCGTCACCACCACGTCCTCGCCCGACTTCACGCCAAGCGCCGCCACCGCTGCACCGTTGCGATCCGAAGCGTCGATATCCACGCGCCCCTTGCCGCCGCGAGACTGGCTGTACGGCTTGCCCTCCATCGGCTGCACCCGATACTCGTCCACCGGCGTGCGCTTTCCATATCCGTTGGCGCAGATCGTCAGCAACGACAACCCGGCTTCCCGCGTGGGCCAACTCTTGTAATCATCCGGCTCGCCCTTGGTCAGCGGAACGCAGATCGCACCGATCACCCGATCCTCATCGGCCAGATCGATGCCCTTCACACCCGCCGCAGCACGGCCCATCTCTCGCGCGTCATCCTCGTTGAATCGGATCGACATGCCGCCCGAGGTCGCGAGCAAGATGTCGTCGCCCCCGCTGGTCAGCATCACCGAAAAGATCGTGTCGCCTTCCTTCAGCCCAACCGCGTTCAGCCCGCCCTTGTGTACGTTCTGATACGCCTTCAGCGGGGTGCGCTTGATGATGCCCTGCGTTGAGACGAACGTCAGCACGTGGCTGCCCGCCTCAAAGTTCTCGACCGGCAAGAACGCCCGAACCGTCTCGCCCGCCTTCAACTCGATGAAGTTGATGATCGGTCGACCTTTGCTGGTCCGCGGCAACTCCGGCAGTTCAAACACCTTGATCTTGAACACCCGGCCCGTGTTCGTGAAGCACAGCAGGTCATCGTGCGTCGAGGCCACCAGCATGTGCTCAATGAAGTCTTCGTCCTTCGTCGCTCCGCCAATAATGCCCTTGCCGCCGCGGCCCTGCTGCCGATACGTTGAGAGCGGCACGCGCTTGGCGTACCCCTGGTTCGAGATGGTCACGGCCATGTCCTCGATCTGGATCAGTTCGGCGATGTTGATGTCCGCACCGTCACCACCCTCCTGAATCTCCGTCAGCCGCGTGCCGCCCATCTGCTTCCGATCCGGCCCAAAGCCCTTGGCCGTCAGCAGCCGAGCCTTGATCTCCTCGCAGTCGGCCGTGATCATCGCGTCCACACGCTCGCGCCGCGCCAGAATATCCTCGTAGTCTTCGATCTCCGTGACCACCTTCGCGTAGTCATCAACTAGCCGCTGAATCTCCAGCCCCACCAACTGCGCCAGCCGCATGTTGCAGATCGATTCGGCCTGCACGCGCGTCAGATACACGCCAGCCGTTCCCGCTCGCTCCACAATCCCCTTGATCCGCTGCGGCAGTGTTCCAAACGCCGCGTGCGTCGGTGCAATGCGGAACCCGCGCTCCATCAACTTGTCGATCGCCTCCTGCCTCGTGCGGCACGAGCGGATGAGTTTGATCACCTCATCGATATCGCACACCGCATAGATCATGCCCTCCAGCAGGTGGGCCCGCTTCTTCGCCTCGGCCAGCATGAACGCCGTCCGACGACGGATCACCTCGACACGGTGCGCAATAAAGTGCTTGAGGAGTTCGATCAGTGTCAGCGTGCGCGGCTGACGATTGACCAGCGCAATGCTGTGAATGCTGAACGTCTGCTGCAACGGCGTAAACTGGTACAACTGATTCTCGACCACCGCCGCGTCCGCTCCACGCTTCAGATCGATCACCACCCGGCTCTGCGCATCGCGCCCCGATTCGTTGCGAACATCCGCAACATCCTTGATCCGCTCTTCCTTCACCGACTCGATGATCTTCTCGACCAATGAAGTCTGATTCAGCCCGAACGGAATCTCATCGATCACGATGCTCGTGCGGTCTTTGCTGAGCGATTCGGTGTGAATCCTGCCACGGACCGTCACGCGCCCGCGTCCCGTGGAATAGGCATCCACGATGCCACGCTTGCCCAGGATCATGCCGCCCGTCGGAAAGTCCGGGCCTTTCACGCCTCGCCGCACCGTGCCAGCACGGCCGTTGGCCCGCGCCTCGGTCTCCGGCTCGTCGGCCATCAACTCGGCCAGACCAATGTCCGGCTTCTCCACCATCCGCACAATCGCGTCCAGAATCTCGATCGGGTTGTGCGGCGACAGGCACGT
The DNA here is from genome assembly GCA_041737685.1 of Phycisphaerales bacterium. GTDB lineage: Bacteria > Planctomycetota > Phycisphaerae > Phycisphaerales > UBA1924 > JAHBK01. The sequence goes on from JBGSRG010000458.1 coordinate 5,485, forward strand.
CGCCATGCCCACCGCGATGCCCACGCCGCCATTGATCAGCAGATTCGGAAACTTGCCCGGCAGAACCGTCGGCTCTTCCAACCGATCGTCGTAGTTCGCCTGAAAGTCGACGGTGCGATACTTCAGATCTTCCAGCATGTCCACCGCCGCGTGCATCATGCGCGCTTCGGTATACCGCATCGATGCCGGCGAGTCGCCGTCAAGCGAGCCAAAGTTGCCCTGCGGATCTACAAGCGGCACACGTGTTCGCCAACCCTGCGCCAGATTCACCAGTGTGCCATACAACGCCGCGTCGCCGTGCGGGTGATAGTTACCCATCGTGTCGCCGACGATCTTCGCGCACTTGATGTGCTTGCGGCCGGGCCGCAGGTTCAGATCGTTCATGCCCACCAGAATGCGCCGCTGACTCGGCTTCAGCCCATCACGGACATCGGGCAGTGCCCGGTCCATGATCGTGCTCATCGCATAGGTCAGATAACTGTCCTGAAGTTCCCGCTCCAACTGCAGCGGCTGAATGTTGCCGCCACCGTGGTCTCCTCCACCTCCCTGCGCACCGGTGCCCGCGTGGTCATCGGGCGGAATCGGGGGTGTCGGCGGCACGGCGGAGTTGGGCGGCGTGGTGGTCATATCTACTTCGATGGGAGTGCGGACAGGCGAATCGGTCGAAGGCTTCATGACGATCAACTCCGGCCGACGCAAGGGTGACAGAATCCGGCGAAAACGGGCCTCGCCCGACGCTTCCGAGCCAGAGGCCAAAGCCCGAGCGATGTCAGACGCGAACAGGTCGCTAGACAGCGATCTGCATCTATATTAGGCAAAACTTGATCTTCGCGTCGCCGCAGACCACTTTGTTCGCAAAAAATACGGTATGTATCCGACAGGGCATCCACGCCTGAAACACGCCCCGACATTGTCACCCACATCGCACTCAGCGATCCCGCTCCGGTGTCCCTTCCATCTCTCTCGTCCCGCCTTGCTTTGTTGCTTCGCGGGTAGCGCCCCGCCGTTCCGCCTCCATCACACGCAAACCCCGCACCGACTCGCTCAGGAAGAGCAATCCCAGCGAAGTCGCGTCGATCGGCATCGAGTGATCCCACGCCGACGACCGAAAGCCGCCGCGCACCATTCGCAAACTCGCCGACGACCACGCCGCGAACTCGTCCACCTGCAACTGCAGCACAAACCGCTGCGCATTGCCCAGCCGGACCATTTCTCGCACCCGTTCATCGTCGTCTGTCAGACGCGAATCTGGCAGCGCCCTGGCCAGCGCCACCATCGGCCGAAAGCCCTGCCACGTCGGCAACGGCGTGGTGGTGTTCGATGTAAACACGATCCCGCCCACAAGGTCCGGCGCCGAAACCCCGGCGTCCACCAGCGTCAACTGGCTCTCCCACACACGCTCTCGAACATCTCGAAGAGCCACCGCGCTTGCAAGCGCTCCACCCGGCTCAGCACCCTCGCTCAGCGTTGCCGCATCGGCCAGCACCGTTGCTGCGCGCGCAAGCCACGGCATCTGTGCCACCAGTTGATCCGGCGAGACCGATGCAA
>JBGSRG010000465.1:0-9240 GCA_041737685.1 Phycisphaerales bacterium
CGTCGCGTCACGCTTGTCCGCGAGCACGAAGCCCGTCGGCAGTCGGCCGTTCGCGCGTTGCAGTCCCCAACCACCAGCCCGCACAGCCCTTCCCGGCTTGGCATCGTCTCACTCGCCCCCGAGAGCCTCACACCTACACCCAAACTGGCAACCCTGATCCAACGCGCGGCCGAGCCGATCCGCGCCCGCATTCTCGAACTGGGCGAGCGATTGCGCGATCTGCTCAACGCCCTGCACCTCGAGCACAGCGCCATCCGCGAAGCCGCCGAAACCCTCTCTTCGCATATGGAAGGCCTGATGCGTCAGGTCTGCAGGCACCTCTCGCACGCCGGCACCTACGGCCGCTCCGCCGCGATCGACACACGCACGCCCGTCATGACCATTCTTGATCTGCGCAGTTAAGCCGCCCTGGCACGCGCCTTGCGGAGAGCCTGAACATGGGACTCACCAGTTCCCTCCAGATCGGCCGATCGGCACTCTCGGCGAGCCAAGTGGCCATTCAGGTCACGGGTAACAACTACGCCAACGCCACAACACCCGGCTACTCGCGACAGGTCACGTCCTTCACCTCCGCTCGCGACGTTCGCGCAGGCGAGTACTTCCTCGGCCGCGGCGTGCAGATGCAGGGCATCCGCCGACAGATCGACTCGGCCATTCAGGCTCGCCTTTGGTCGGGCATCAGCGATCAGGCCTCGGCGAACATCGATCTGCAGACCCTCTCGCAACTCGAAAGCACGCTCAACGAACTCACCGACAACGACCTTTCCAGCGAGTTCTCTCGCTTCTTTGACGCTTGGAGCGAACTCTCCAACAGCCCCAATCAGCAGGGCACACGCTCGCTGGTCATCAATCAGGGGCGAACACTCGCGTCATCCATCCGTGGCCTTCGCAACGATCTGACCGACCTTCGCACGCAGATCGACCGCCAACTCAGCAGCACCGTCGCCGCCGCGAACGACCTGCTTACGCGAGTCGCCGAGATCAACGCCACCATCGTGCAGGCCGAGGCCGGGACCAGCATCAGCAACTCGCTGCGCGACCAGCGCGAACAACTCGTGAGCGAACTGAGCGCGCTGGTCGACGTCACCACCGTTGAACAGGCCAACGGCGTGCTCGACGTTCTCGTGGGCTCGATTCCCGTCGTGCTCGCGGGCCAGAATCGCGGCATCGAACTGCGGACGCAATCGGCCAACGGCCAACTCAACGTCAGCGTCAATCTGAAGCAGGACGGCACCGAACTGCCCGTGCTCTCAGGCACAGTCGGCGGGCTGCTGCGCCAGCGCGGGCAGAACATCGACTCCACAGTGCAACAACTGGACCAGGTTGCCTCGCAACTCATCCACCAGGTCAATCGCATTCACAGCGCCGGCTACACCGGCCAGCCTCAGTCCAGCGTCATCGGCACACGGTCGATCGCCGCCGCCGATCAATCGCTGGCGCTCAACGATCCCAACAACCTCAGCCTCAGCGGTCTGCCCTTTGCGCCCACCAACGGCGGCTTTCTGGTCACGGTCCGCAACCAATCAACCGGTGCCACCCAGACCGTTCGCGTCGACGTCGATCTCGACGGCATCAACAACGCTGGCAATCCAGGCTTTGGCGACGACACCAGTCTGGCCAACATCGTCGCGCAACTCAACGCGGCGGGCAATCTCTCGGCCTCGGTGGGCAGCGACGGCACCCTCCGGATCAACGCCGACTCGGGCTTCAGTTTCGAGTTCTCCGAAGACACCTCCGGCACGCTCGCCGTGCTGGGTGTGAACACCTATTTCACGGGCGCGACCGCTCGCGACATCAACGTGCGACAGGCCATCGTCGATTCGCCGGATCTGCTCGTCGTCGGCTCGCTGAAGGGACAGGACCGCAACGACAACGGCGCGGCCCTGGCCATTCTCGACCTTCGGCAACAGGCCAACGCTTCGCTCGGCGGTCGTTCCATCACCGATTCGTGGATCGACACCGCGCAGCGTGTCGGTTCCAACGCCGCCGCGGCCACAAGCCGGGCCAACGCGACCACGCTCGTTCGTGAGAACCTCGAAGCGCAGCGCTCGGCCATCAGCGGCGTCAGCCTCGATGAAGAGTCCATCAACCTTCTCAGTTTCCAGCAGCAATACCAGGGTGCAGCACGGTTCATCAGCACCGTCAGCCAGCTCACGCAAGAACTGCTGGCCCTGATCTGATCGCGCCGAATCGCTCGCGCCATTCGCACCGCCGTGCTCTTGATTCTGACCAACCGGCAGCGTTCCAAACCTCTTCCTGAACTCAGCCCCACCCTCGTCCACCCAACACCCATGGCCTCCATCCCCTCCAATCTCGCCAGAGTCCCCAACGTGCTGAGCAGCAGGTTCTTGCTCAACTCGCTCAACCGTACCAATCTTGATCTGCTGCGCGTTCAGACCGAATTGGCCAGCAACCGGTCGGTCTCCAAGTTCAGTGACAACGGCATCGCCGCAAGCGCCATCAGCGTGCTGCAAGACCGCCTCGAACGCGGCGGACAACGCCTCTCGAACCTCTCGACGGCCCAAGGCACGCTCGACTATCTCGACTCGACGCTCGGCGATGCCAGTAGCCTCGTGCTCGATGCCAAGAGCCTGGCCTCAGATCAGATCGGTGTCACCTCAGACGCCGCGACCCGCGCCAATCAGGCCGTGGTCATCGACGGTGCCATCCGCTCGCTCTTTCAACTCTCCAACCGCTCTACCAATGGCTTGTTTGTCTTCGGCGGCAGCACCCCCACACGTGCCCCAATCGAAGAACTTCGCGGCGGCTTCCGCTATGTCGGCCAAGGCTCGGGCCTCAACACCGATCTGGGAACATGGGACTCCATCCCCGTCACCATCGGCGGCAACAACGCCATCGGCGAGACCAGCAGCCGACTGCGCTCCACCATCGACCTCAATCCGGCACTCACCGCCAGCACTCGCCTCAGCGACCTCGCCGGCGGACGCGGTCTGGGCATCAATCGCGGCGAAATCGCCTTTCGTGTGAACGGCGGCGCAGAAGTACGCGTGAATCTGGCCGATACCGACACCATCGGCGACGTCGCCGACGCACTCCGGAGCGCCATCCAAACCTACGAAGAAGATTCCGGCAACTCCGTCCTCGATGTGGGTGGTGTCTCCATTGGCGGCGGCACAGGCGGGCTGAACTTCGATTTGCTCAACGGTGTCACACTCGACTTCAACGACCTCGGTACCGGCGTCACTGCCCAAGACCTCGGGCTGAGCGGCATCACCTTCGACGACACGCAGGCCAGCGCCACCGATCTGAACCCGCGCCTGAGCCTGCTGACCCCCGTCTCGGCGCTCTCGGGGGTCACGCTTCCACTCGGATCGGTTCGGTTCCGATTCGGCCAGGGCGTGAACAGCCAGATCACCGATGTTGACCTGTCCGCCGCACAAACCGTGGGCGACATCGTCTCCACCGTGCAGGCCGCCGTGCCGGGCGTTCGGCTCGTCATCAACGCCCAAGGCCGTGGGATCGACGTCTTCAATGAAATCTCAGGCCCGTCGCTTTCAATCGAGGAAGTCCCCGGCGGGGCCAACACCGCGACCGAACTCGGCATCCGATCGCTCAACGCCCAGACCGCACTCAACGAGTTCAACAACGGCCGCGGCGTGCGAATCTCGACAGGCAACGTGAACCCCCAAACCGGGCTCGTCGACCGCAAATACAACACCGACTTCCAGATCACTCTCGGCAACGGCCAGGCCTTCAACGTCGATCTTCGGCCTCAAGACACAGTCAGCGTCCAGGCGCTGATCGATCGGATCAACGACGAGTTCGCCTCGGCCGTGGCCTTGCCGCCGCTCAACGCCAGCGCCCCAGCCCTCGTCCTTGGTGACTTCTCGGCGGGTCTTACCAGCGCCGCCAATGGCATCGCCTTCAGCCAGACCGTCGCAGGCGGCCCGATCGGGATTGAAAAACTGAACAACTCGGCCGCCGCTGAGGATCTGGGCCTGCTCAATGCCACATATGACACGGCAAGCGCAACCTTGATCGCGCAAGATCGAGCGCAGGTGCGCGTAAACAACTTGTTTACCACGCTGATCGAACTGCGCGACGCACTTCAGAACAACGATAGTGCTGGCATAACTCTTGCTGGAGAAGATCTCGAACGTGCCACCGACCGTCTGGCTCAAGCGCGTGCCCTTGTGGGTGTCTACGCGAACCGAGTCACACGAGCGGTGGATCGTCAAGAAGACCTGATCAATCTCGACGAGCAAGCACGATCCGGACTGCAAGACGTGGACTACAGCGAAGCATCGATCCGTTTCAGCCTCTTACAGACTCAACTTCAGGCGGCGCTCCAGTCCGGGGCGCTAAGCCAGAACCTCAGTCTCCTGGACTTTCTGGGCTAAACGGCCCCGTGGGTGCATTCAAGTTGGTTGTTCAAGCGGGCCCGGTCTGACCGAGGGCCCGAGGCGACAGGAGGTCGCTCGGCGGAGTCAGCCGGGGACCCTTCTGGGCCGTGCCAGGTCAGGTGAGCGGAGCGCACCGATGCAAGTGCGAACGACTAGATTTGGAATCGTTGAGATCGCGGAGGACCGCGTGATCACGTTCCCCAAGGGTTTGCTGGGATTCAGCGAGTACCACCGGTACTGTCTGCTTGAACCCGCCGAGGACTCGGCCTTCTTCTGGCTGCAGTCGCTCGACGACCCGTCGCTGGCCTTTGTGGTCACCGATCCCTCCTTCTTCGTGCCCGAGTTCTCGGTGCCCATCCGCGCAGAGCAGATGGGCGACCTTGGGCTGGCCCGGCTCGAGGACGCGCAGGTCTTTGTGATCGTCAACAAGGTCGATCAGACCTTGACGGGCAATCTGCAAGGACCGCTTGTCGTCAACACGCAGACGCGATCGGGAGAGCAGCTCGTGCTCGCCGAGAAGCGCTGGACGACGCGCCACCCCCTGGTGCAGATGGCCAAGCCCAACGCCGCGCCCGTGAAGGCCATCTCGGCCTGAACGGACCGCACCCCGATCCTTCCTCTGAGGGGCTGTCGCTCTGCCGCAGGCACAGCGCGCATCCCCGGCTTATCTGTGAGACGGCACCACCGGCCCCATCGGTCAAGGAAGACCGCGCCGCACGGCCCGTCTGGATCACTCGCGAAGGGCACATCGACACAAGGAAGGAGCCGATCGATGCTGGTTCTTTCGAGACAGCGCGACGAGACAATCATGATCGGCGACGACGTGGAAATCACCGTCGTCGACATCCGCGGAGACAAAGTCAGGCTCGGAATCACCGCGCCGACCAAAATCGCCGTACACCGCAAAGAGGTGTACGACGCCATCAAGAGCGAGAACGAGCGGGCCGCCCGCATCAACAACGCCGACGTCAGTTCGCTCAGCCCCGCGGCCATCAACGCACCCTCAACACCCAACTTTGCCAAGTCGTCGTTCGCATCACGCAACGGCCTAGGCGCAGCGCGGTTGGGCAAGAGTCCCATCCACGGAATCAACCCCATCAAACCCTCGTCCCAGGCGGCCGTCCCGCCGCACACCGGCATGGGAAACGCCCAGTCGGCCTGAACTTAGTGGCCACCGCAGCACGGACTCACGGCCGGAACGATCCGCACGTACGCGGTTCATACCCGGAGTCGGCTGACACACGGAGCCTCAGCCTCAATCACGGAGGATTGCCATGGCTAGGATCAACTCGAACATCTCAGGACTGATCGCCCGAGCCAACTTGAGCCGGGCCAACCAGGACCTCGAGGTACGCCTGCAACGACTCGCGACCGGTCTGCAGATCAATCGGGGTGCTGACAACCCCGCAGGTCTGATCGTCTCTGAGCGCTTGCGCTCCGAGATCGCCGGCGCAAACCAGGCTGTCAGCAACTCAGAACGCGCCTCCAGCGTCATCGCCACCACCGAAGGTGCGCTGACCGAGGTCTCCGACCTGCTCAACTCGATCCGGGGGCTGGTCGTCGAAGCCGCCAACACCGGTGCCTTCAGCCCAGAAGAGCGAGCCGCAAACCAGCGACAGATCGACTCGGCCATCGAGTCCATCACCCGCATCTCGAACACCGCCAGTTTCGGTGGGCTCAAACTGCTCAACGGATCGCTCGATTACGTGCTCTCGGGCCTCAACTCCCAGAACATCTCCAAAGCCGAGGTCTTCAGCGCCAACTTCTCGGGCCAGAGCAACCTTCGCGTCGACGTCGACGTCATCAACTCGGCCCAGACCGCAAATCTCTTCCTCTCTGCGCCGACCGGCACCATCACCTCAACCGTCAGCGTCGAAATCGCTGGCGCGCTGGGCGTGCAGGTCCTCGAGTTCCGTGAGGGTCGGCCGCTGAGCGACGTGATCCAAGGAATCAACAGCTTCAAGGCCGCCACCGGCGTTTCTGCGACGCTCCTGAATCCCGCCGATCCCGCCAGCGGTCTGCGGTTCACCTCGACCACCTTCGGCTCCAACTCCTTCATCTCCGTCAAGCGTCTGGGCGGCCCGCCCGGCGGCGGCTTCTTCCGGACCTTTACGCTCTCGGCGACCGCAGCGATACCCGGCACCATCTCGTTCTCTGATTCGGCCTTCGTCGCCGGCCTCAGCCAGGCCAACTACGACAAGGGACGAAACGTCAGCGCCATCGTCAACGGTGTCACGGGAACGGGCGAAGGGCTGAAAATCTCGGTCCAGAACGGCAACGCGCTGGGCGTCCAACTCCTTCTCGACCAAGCCTTTGCCACCGCCAACAACTCCAGTTCAACCTTCTATGTCACCGGCGGAGGCGCCCTCTTCCAACTCGGCGGCGAGATCACCGTCAGCCAGCAGACCAACATCGCCATCCAGTCTGTCGCAGCATCGCGTCTGGGCGGAACCCTCATCAACGGTTCGCTCAGTTTCCTCTCGAGCCTGCGTTCGGGCGGCGACAACGACCTCAACAGCCAGAACTTCCAGGCCGCGAGCCAGGTACTCTCGGCTTCTCTCGATGAAATCTCCTTGCTCCGAGGTCGGCTGGGCGCGTTCGAGCGAAACACCCTACAGACAAACGTGCGCAGTCTGCAGTCGGCCGTCGAAAACCTGTCGGCGAGCGAGTCTCGGATCCGCGATGCCGACTTCGCGCAGGAAACCAGCCAACTGACCCGTGCCCAGATTCTGACCAGTGCTGGAACAAGTGTCCTGACCTTGGCCAACCAGCAGGCCCAGCAGGTCCTCCAGCTTCTCGGTTAACACCGGCCAATAGGGCCGTTTCGGGCCGAGTTCGCGCAAAGATTGCTTCAAACAAGGCCCGTCTCCACCTGAGGAGGCGGGCCTTATGGCATTTTCGGACCCTGTGCTTGAGATCCGCACACGCTGGCTCAACTCACGAGAAATCTCCGTCGATGCTCTGCATGACAACCCGAACGCTGGGCAAGCGGGGCTGACAACAAGTGTCCGGTACGGATGCCGGACGAGGCTTCTCAGACTTGTAAACCTGGGAGCCTGTCACTGACCAGCCGCACGCGAGCGGTGAGACCTGCAGTCAATGCCAGGCTCCCCCGCAACCAGTCGATCGGGTCGAGTTCACGGAGGTACTCATGAGTCGCATTAACACGAACATTCAGTCTCTTCTGGCCCAGCGCACGTTGAACAGCAACAACTTTGCGCTCAACACCTCTCTGGAGCGGCTCAGCACCGGCCTGCGGATCAACCGCGGCAAGGACGATCCCGCCGGTCTCATCGCCTCGGAGAATCTCCGCAGCGAGAAGTCCGCCCTCAACGCCGCCATCGCCAACGCCGAGCGCGCTGACCAGGTTGCGAACATCGCTGAGGGTGGTCTGCAGGAGATCTCCGGCCTGCTCACCGAACTCCAGGGTCTCGTGACCTCGTCGGCCAACACCGCCGGCCTGTCACAGTCAGAGCGAGAGGCCAACCAGCTGCAGATCGACTCGATCTTGCAGACCGTTGACCGCATCGCTGCAGCCACCAGCTTCCAGGGCAAGCGCCTGCTCAGCGGCAACCTCGACTACACCGCCAGCGGCGTCGCCACGGGTGTCAGCGATTTCCGCGTCAACGGCGCCAAGCTTGCCTTCGGCCAGAACCTCGCGGTTCAGGCCGTCGTCACCACATCTGCTCAGAAGGGCGGCCTCTTCCTTTCAACTGGCGGTGACATCAATCTCGGAGGCGGCGGCAACGGTGCCTTCACCATCGAGGTTTCGGGTGCCCTCGGCTCGCGTGAACTCTCATTCGCGTCCAGCACCTCAGTCTCGTCGATCGTTGCAGCCATCAACACCTTCTCTGACGTGACGGGTGTCAAAGCCACCGCTTCGGGTACCACCGGCCTGCGTCTGGACTCGGGCGAGTACGGCAAGTCCGAGTTCGTCAACGTCCGCGTCGTCAACGCTGGCGGCATCACCGGCACGGGCATCGGCATCTTCGCCCTCAACAGCACCGACTTCTCGACGGCTTCAACCACCGGATTCTCCTTCACGTCTTCCAACGCGAACACCGGAGTCCGCGACAACGGCCAGGACATCGCCGCGACGATCAACGGCATTTCCGCGACCGCTAACGGCCGCACCGCTCGCATCAACACCGACTTCCTCGATGTTGAGGTGACCTTCAGCGACAACTCCAGCACCAACACCGCCCAGACCCGCGGCGCGGTCAACGCCTTCACCATCACCGGTGGCGGCGCCGACTTCCAGCTCGCCGGCCAGGTCGATATCGCTGGCAAGGTCTCGGTTGGTGTCCAGAACATCGCAACCCGCAAACTGGGCAACAGCGTCGTTGGCTACCTCAGCGACCTCTCCAGCGGCAAGAGCCTCAACGTCGTCGACGGCGACCTCACCAAGGCGCAGCGGGCCATCTCCGAGGCCATCAACATCGTCTCCTCGACCCGTGGCCGCCTCGGCGCTTTCCAGAAGAACACCGTCGGCGCAACCATCCGCAGCCTGGGCGTCTCGCTTGAGAACACCTCGGCCGCCGAGTCGACCATCCGCGACTCCAACTTCGCCTCCGAGACCGCGGCACTGACCCGCAACCAGATTCTGGTCTCGGCTTCGACCAACATCTTGGCTCTGGCCAATAGCCAGCCCCAGGCCGCCCTCCAGCTCCTCGGCTAATCCGAGACTCGAAGGCTCAACGCTCCCGTGAACTCAGCACCCCGGACCTTGTCGTCCGGGGTGCTTTCTTGCGCAGACATCGCGGCCCACGCTCCGATACAGAGTCTGCCAAAGCGCTCCCATCGCCACCGCAGATCGCTTCTGCCCTCGAGTCCACAATCCAACGTGCCCAACACTCCCACCCAACCCCCTACCCGG
>JBGSRG010000468.1:0-1786 GCA_041737685.1 Phycisphaerales bacterium
AAGCGCTGCACATGCCCCCCGGTGTGGTTGTACCGACCAACACACGGGTAATAAATATCCCTCAGCCGGTACAACTCATCAAAGTTCACCAGCAAGTCACCATTTCCAACCGGAATATCGCGTGCCATGGCGCCTCAATTCCCCAACCGCTCCCAATCCCAACCCAATCCCAGCCCAGTCCAAACCTAGCCAAATCTCTGTCCACAAGCATCAAAGCGCAACAACTGCGCCAAAGCGCGGGCCAACACGCCCGAACCTCCCCAACTTTCGGCTCTTGGGCTGTTATCTCGGCTCAAATCGCGGCGAAATCCACCAGCTCCAACCCCAAACCTCGCCATCACCTCGCCAGCGACTCCGCCGCAACCCCAGCGGCCATCAGCGCGTCAGCCTCGGCCGCGCCCTCCGCCGTCTCGTCCCCCAACGCCACGATCCGCTGCTTGATATCCCCAACATAGGTGATGCGAATGCCAAAGTTCTCGCCCACCTTCACCGCATAGCCCGCGCCAACCGCCCGGTTGTTCACCAGCAGTTCCAGCTCATCCTCGGCCTTCTTGGGCAGTTCCACGATCGCCCCGGGCACCAGGTTCACCACTTCCTTGGCGCGCATCGTCCGCTCGCCCAGCACCACGATCAGCGGCACTTCCAACTTCAGAATGGTGCGAACGTCAGAACCCATCTCGCACGATTCATCGGCTACCGCTCGGGCCAACCATCACCCGCAACCCAATCTCCGCCTCTTCCTCGCCCCGCCCCCGTGCCGTGCCATCGAAGTTCGGAGTCGGCAAGGAGGGAGGATTGAACGCGAAGGCGCGAAGTCCGCGAAGCAAAGCGCACGGGCAATCGCGCCGGATCAACCCACCGAAGGCACCTCGCGCGGGTTCAGGGCACGCTCGGTCGCAATCTTCTATGAGTGATTCGCCCAAAGCATCGAAGACCAAAAACAGGTCTTCCCCGGGCACAGGCACCTCTGCGTGCCCTTCCGCCCTGCTTCGCGAACTTCGCGCCTTCGCGTTCAATCTGCTCTGTAATCGACCCCACCCTTTCGCCCTGCTTGGAGAACTCTGCGCCTTCGCGTTCAATCCACTTCCGTGCCCTTCTTCTGTCCTTCGTGGACTCTGTGGACTGCTTCTCCGACTCTCCGCCTCTCACACCACCCGCAGCTCGGCACTCAACACCTCTTTCGCCCGCAGCACCAGCCGCTCCACCGGCCCGTCCACTTCCTCATGCCGTAGCGTCCGACCCGGATCGCGGAATCGCAGCCGAAGCGTCACGCTCTTGCGCCCCGGCCCCGCCTGCGGGCCGCGATACGTGCCGATAAACGCCGCGTGCTCCAGCCGCTCCACGCCCGCCGTACGCACCATCGCATCCAACTGCGCCCACGAAACGTCCTCACCCACGATCAACGACAGATCGCGCTCGATCGAAGGAAACGCCGGCAACTCTCGCACCAACGACCGTCCAGGAAACAGCGCAAGCATCGCGCCAAGATCCAACTCGGCCATCACCACGCCAGTCTCCAAACCCATCTGCTGCCGCAGCGCGTTCGACAGCAACCCCATCAAGCCGATCCGAACGCCCGCCCCTTCCGCCGCGTGCAGCACCACCGCCGCACACCCGCCCGGCTCCTTTGATTCATACCCGCTCACCGGGCACGCTCGCAAGGGCGGCTCGCCCAACGGTTCAATCTCGATCCGCACTCCCGCCCCGCCCATCGACCGCGCCAGCGCTTCGATCGTGCCGCGCATCGAACGCAGCCCCCGCCTGCTTCTGCTCAAACGCCTTCCCG
>JBGSRG010000503.1:0-3033 GCA_041737685.1 Phycisphaerales bacterium
CCAGCGCGATGACCTCATCAACGCACTCGACCGTGACGGCGATCTGACGTTCGCGAAGGTCCGCTCCATACTCAGCCTCAAACGCGGCACCACCTTCAACCTCGAACGCGGCGACGAAAAGAAGATCACCGGCAACCGCACTGACTCCAAACTCCGCGGAGCATTCGATGAAGCGTTCGATGGGTTCTCTGAGCAAGACAAGGACCGCATGGTCGAAGACCTGCGGTCGTTCCGACTTCCCGACGCGCTCGTCCGGCGCGGCGCAACGCGTTGGAAACTGACTCCAGAACAGTCGGTAACTTTCGCCGCGATCGGCCTCGAAGAGGGTTACGCCCCGCTCTCGACCAAGGCCCTCAACATCCTGCTGCCACGTATGGAAGAGGGCCTCCCCTACGCCACCGCCAGAAAGGACGAGTTCCCCACGTCCTTCCAATCGTCTCAGCCCGCCGCACAACTCCCCCCCGTGCTCGACGCGATGGAAGACCTGCGCAACCCCGCCGTGCTTCGAGCACTCACCGAGTCACGCAAACTCATCAACGAAATGGTCCGACGCTTCGGCAAGCCCGCGCGTATCCGCATCGAACTCGCACGCGACATCAAAAACCCCCGCAAAGTCCGCGAACGCATCAGCGGCAGAATGCGCGACCGCGAGAAAGAACGCGCCTCCGTCGCCTCACGAATCCAGAAAGAGGCCGGCATCTCGCTGCCCAAGCGATCCGACATCGAAAAAGTCCTTCTTGCCGACGAGTGCGGCTGGGTCTGCCCCTACACCGGCAAACAAATCAGTTGGGACTCCCTCCTCGGCCCACACGCCCAGTTCGACGTCGAACACATCTGGCCCCGCTCACGCTCGCTCGACGACAGCTTCGCCAACAAAACCCTCTGCTACCACGAAGAAAACCGCAGCCGCAAACGCGGCTACACCCCGCGCGAAGCCTACGGAGCCAACAGCGACAACTTCGACCAGATCATCGCCCGCATCCGCAGTTGGAAGGCCGACCCCTTCACCAAAGCCGACAAAGTCGCACGCTTCGAGGCCGAGTCCATCCCCGACGGCTTCACCAACCGACACCTCTCCGACACACGCTTCATCGCCCGCGCTGCCGCCGATTATCTCGGCCTGCTCTACGGCGGACGAGTCGCCGCCGCCGAGTCCGGCTCAACCGATGAGCCCGGCACGCTCAAAGTCCAGGTCTGCACCGGCGGACTCACCTCGTGGCTCCGATCCGGCTGGGGCATCGACACGCTCCTCGGCGACACCGGCGAGAAAAACCGCTCCGACCACCGGCACCACGCCGTCGATGCCATCGTCGTTGCGCTCTCCGACACCCGCGCAGTCCAAACACTCGCACGAGCAGCGACCGAGGCCGACCGCCTAGGCAAACGCCAAGCCTTCACACACATCGACGAACCCTGGCCCGGCTTTCGCGACGACGCAGCCAGCATCATCGACGCCGTCATCGTCTCCCACCGACAGAGCCGCAAAGTCACCGGCCCGCTCCACGATCAAAGCATCTACAGCAAGCCCTTCGGCACCGCCGGAAAGGACGGCAAGGGCGAACACCGCATCCGAAAGGAACTCCACAAACTCACCCCCGCCGAGATCCGCGACGGCAAAGTCATCGACAAGCGAGCACTCGAGGCCCTGCGCGCCACCATCAGAATCAAACTCGGCACCGACGATCCCAAGCCCCAAGACCTGACCAAACTCTTCAAAGATCCCGCCAACGCCCCCATCCTACGCGGCCACGCCGGCAAGCCCGTCCGCCTCCGCAAAGTCCGCGTCAAGGCCGACGCCGGCCGACTCATCGGCGACGGCCCCACCCAGCGATGGGTCAATCCCTCCAACAACCACCACACCGTCATCGTCGAGATAAAGGACAACAAGGGCCGAATCAGGTGGGAAGACCGACCCGTCCAACTCATCGACGCCTACGCACGCCAAGCCGCCAAGCGACCCATCGTCGATCGAAACGTCGCCGAGAACGAACGCTTCGTCTTCTCGCTTGCGCAAGGCGAGTTTCTGGAAATCGACGCACCAGATGAGCCAATCAAACGCAGGATTTGCCGAGTGTCTTCGGTTTCTGAGGGCGACAACGAACTCAAAGCCCATGCAGACGGAAGAACTGCGGCAGAAGTGAAGTCTGCCAAGGCTCGCATCCGCGTCTCGGGCGAGTCCCTCCGAAAGCTCAACGCCAAGAAAGTCACCGTCACCTACCTCGGCGAGGTGCGAAATGCCGGCGGCTGAACGCATCCTCGACTTCGCCGACGATACCACCCCAACGCGATTGCGCGTCCGCAATCGCCAACTCATCATCGAGCGAGAAGGCCACGACAACACCTCCACACCACTCGACGAGGCCGCCGTCATCGTCCTGGCCTCCCCGCGTCTCACCCTCTCACAATCCGTCCTTGCCGTGCTCATGGAATCCGGTGGAGCACTCGTCGTCTGCGATCAGGCACGCCTGCCCGCCGGGCTGCTCCTGCCGCTCAACGCCCACTCCACCCAGACCCAGCGAATGATCGCTCAGGCCAGCGCACCCCTTCCGCGCCGAAAGCGCATCTGGCAGCAGATCGTCAAGGCCAAGGTCCGCGCCCAAGGCTCCGTGCTCACCGCGCGCAGCACCCCCGAGTCACTCCGCACCCGCGGCACCGACGGCGGACTTCGGGCACTCGCCGACCGTGTCCGTTCAGGCGATCCCGACAACATCGAAGCCCAGGCCGCACAACGTTACTGGCCCCTCCTCTTTGGGCCCGACTTTCGCCGGCGCTTCGATGCGCCCGACCAGAACCGCATGCTCAACTACGGCTACGCCGTCCTGCGCGCTGCGGTAGGCCGGGCCATCTGCGCCTCGGGCCTACACCCCCTCTCTCGGCGTCAATCACCGCGGCCGCAACAACGCCTTCTGCCTCGCCGACGACCTCATGGAGCCTTACCGACCCATGATCGACGACGCCGTCGCCGAACTCGCCGGCTCTTTCGGCCTCGATGCGCCGCTCGATAAACGCACCAAGCCCTTGCTCATGGGTGTG
>JBGSRG010000504.1:0-2447 GCA_041737685.1 Phycisphaerales bacterium
AACACCCATCTCGCGCAGCGCTGCCGCCGCCCCGGGCGACATCGCCTCGCCATTGTCGGCCGTCGTGCCCGCCGAGGAGACCGTGATCACCACCTTCGGGTCCAAAACGTGTGCGGCCCGCGCAAACTCCGCCGCGGTGGCCTCGGCCATCGGGCTGCGACAGGTGTTGCCCGTGCAAACAAACAGGACGGAGATGTTCGTGCTCTTGTCGATGCCGCCGCTCCCGTTCCTTCCGATCAACGCCGATTTCAGACCCAGACGCCCCAAACGCCCCAGACACACCAGAGACTGGCCTACCCACCACCGCCCCCAAACCCAAAATTCCTTGCTACCGGTCGACTTTGCGATCCCTTACGCCGGCGCACCAACACGCCTCCCCTTGACCCATGGGCCCGCCAACGCCTCTCTCCCCTGTGCTTCGGGCTGCCGGCCCAAGCCTCTCTTACGCACGCTCAGCGACCCCTCCCGCCCACAATTTCCCGGCCAGTTCGCCCCCCGACCGACGTACAGTATCAAGGCATCCCACCTTTCCGCCGCAGTTGCCCGCCCCGCCCGCTGCTGGGCTTCGAGCCTCGATTGCCTCGCCCGATTCCCGGCCGCCGCTGGCCGTTCGCCGCCCGGATGCGATTCTCACGCCGTCAGAGTGGATCACCTGACCCTCGCGGCACGAAAAGACCTGTTGAGGGGCCGCCATGAAGGACCAACGCATGAACCCGCACGCCCGCACTTCGCTCCGCCGTCATGACCAACACCTCCCACGCGCCTTCTCCCTCATCGAGATGATGGTGGTGCTGGGCATTCTGGTTCTGGTTCTGGCCATTGTGCTGCCTGCGCTCAACTCCGCTCGAGTCAGTGCGCGCAAGAGCGCCACGCAGTCGCTGATGAACGGCCTGCAAACGGCCTCTGCGCAGTTCACGTTGAGCGAACGCCGTCTGCCGGGCTACTTCGGCACCCAGGCCATGGCCGACAACGTCAACGCTGGACGTGGTTTCACCACGATGGACAACATTCTGCTCGACCTTGCCGGCGGCATCACTCAAGCCGCACGCAACGTGCCGGGTGGCGATCCCTGCGTGCTCGCAACCGACTTCCGGGCAGTGATCGAGGTTGGACCGACAACCACCGAGACCGTGCGCGTTTCTGTCTCCTCGATCGGTGCCACCAAGGCCATCGCCGGCGTGCAGACCAAGGGCTACTTCCAGCCCGACAAGCGATACTTCGCGGCCCAGTGCTTGGTCAGCAAGCGCAAGAGTTCGGTGAACCCCGATCACTTCGCCATGCCCGTGGTGATCGACGCCTTCGGACATCCAGTGCTGGCCTGGAGCCAGGACGAGCGAATCGCGCCAGATCGAGAGTTCGCCGCCGAGAACGGCACGACGCGAGCCCGCTTCTACCGCGTTCCCAACATCGGTTTCCTCGAAGCCACCGCGCTCGGCGAGTTCGGCATCGATCAGCGCGACACGCAAAAAGGCTCGCTGCTGGGCATCACGGCGATCCCCGACATGGTGAAGGCTCAGACCATGGCCGCAATCCTGGGCAACCCCAACTCGCCCGACCCCACCGACAACACCATGCCTTCAGAGGCTCGCGGCAAGCTGCTGTATCACTCCGCCGGTCCGAACGGCGTGTACCTGGGCATTCAGGAACGCGGCGGCAAAATCGCCCGCGCCAACGGCAACGCTCTTCCCTACACCACCGGCAAAGACTGGGCCAACGACGGCTCGTTCGACGACATCATTCTGACGGGCGGGAACTGAGTCTGGCTGGGCTCGAGCCCTTTCGCCGCCGGCACTCTTGGTCTTGACCCCACCACTCTGCGCGCCCACCATCCTCGCGACCCATGTCGCAACCCACCGAACGCCCTCCCGCTCTCGAAATCAACGACCTCAAGTTCCGCTACGCCGGGGCTGAACGGGCGGCGGAGGCGGACGCGCTAACCGCCCCGCAACGCTGGACCGTTGATCTGCCTCACCTCCGACTGCTCGCCGCCGAACAAGCGCTTCTCGCTGCGCCTTCGGGTAAGGGCAAATCCACGCTGCTCAACCTCATCGCCGGCCTGATCGATCTCGGGCCGCCGAACGACGCCTCGGGCACAATCCGCATCGCCGGACGAAACATCCACGCCCTGCGCGGGGCCGAACGCGACGCCTTCCGTGGCCGCTCCATCGGCATTGTCTTTCAGACGTTCAATCTGCTCCGCGGATTCTCCGCAATCGAGAACGTCATGGCCGCGCTCATGTTCTCGTCTGTGCCGCCGACGGAGCACGCCGATCGTGCCCGATCACTCCTGGCAAAGCTAGGTATTCACGCTGGCCTGGCCGCTTCAGAACCCGACGAACTCAGTGTTGGCCAGCAGCAGCGCGTGGCCCTGGCAAGAGCGCTCGCGTGCGATCCGGCGCTCGTGCTGGCCGATGAGCCCACCGCCTCGCTGGACCCAGCCAACGCCC
>JBGSRG010000540.1:0-8529 GCA_041737685.1 Phycisphaerales bacterium
AGTGCGCCGCCCTCGTAGCGCTGCACGGTGCCGGTGACAATCTCGCCGATGCGCTTGGAGAACTCGTCGAGCACGCTGGCCCGCTCGTCGTCGCGGAAGCGCTGGATCATGACCTGCTTAAAGGTTTGTGCTGCGATCCGACCGAGGCCCTCGGGCGCGATGTCCAAAGGCTCGCCGTGGCGGGTGAGATTTAACTGGCCGCTGGCCGCATCAAACTGGCAGGTGAACTCCTCGGCGTCGAGCGTGTTGTAGTACTTGCGCGCGGCGGAGACCATGGCCTGCTCGAGGTCGCGTATCAGGATGGTCTTGTCGATGCGTCGATCCCGTGCAATGCTGTCGAGAATCCGCATCATTTCTTGTGTGTTCATCGTTCCAATGTCTCCGAAGGTCTCAGGTTGTCGAGTTGTCTGGATGTTTGACGGATACCCGAATGGATGAGGAAAGAGGGCGTTGGCCGTGTGTTCGTGGAGAAGATGAAGGGGATTTTGGTCAGAGAGTGCAACGACCCCAAAAACACCAAAGCCACGAACGGTGCTTGCGCCGGTTCGTGGCCTGCCGCCGACACGTGCCCTACCAGCACGCGTGCTCGTTGACCGCTCTCGGTCAGTTCATGCGCGCCTCCAAGAGCGAGAGCGAACATTGCACCAACCAATCGGACGCCCGATCCGCCACGCGGACCTGACGCGGACCGTCGACCCCTGCCGCAGAGCGGCCAAGCGAGATCGTTCGGACCTCAACGTGCATCGCTGTCCACCGTCAGCATGCCCACGTTCCCTGCACAAATGCCGACGGCACAGCGCCGCCGAACATGCCGCAATGGTAGCGGCCCGGCTCGCGTCTGGGCAACAGTTCACAAACATCACACACTTTGTCGGGATTGAGCGAGCCTCGAGACTAACGCTTGCCCGTCCCGTGTCGCTCTCTCTGGCTCGCGTGGCGCACGATCCGAACCGCGCGGGCACCCTTGTACTGCCCAATATGCGCGAGAAACTGCTTCTCGTTTTCGACCGCGAGCATGATCGGGCTGGAGGCTGGCCGCTCGGTCATGAGCAGGTCGCCGGGCGAGAGACCAAGTAAATCCCGAACCGTAATCGTGGTTTCGGCCAGCAGGCCCGTTATGGTCACGACCGCCTGATTGAGACTGCGGCCGATCTTGTGTTGAATGTCCGGGCTTTGGTTGCTTCTGGCAGCGTTGAACCACGACTGGGCTGAGAGGTCTTCCATGATCGGTTCGATCACGTTGTAGGGGATGCACAGGTTCATGGTGCCGGCACGATTGCTGGTCTTGAGCTCGAAGCCAACGACCACCACCACCTCGTTTGGGGGAACGATCTGCACCAGTTGCGGGTTGCTCTCGGTCGCCACAATCGAGAACTGCAGGGCCTTGATGCCGACCCAAGCCTCTTCGAGCGCTGCCAAGCCCCGGTTAGTGACTTTGCTAATCAACCGAGTCTCGATCGCCGTCATTGGGCGCTGAGGGATAAACAGTTCCTGATTCGTGCCGCCCAGAAGACGGTCGATGATCGGGTAGATGATCAGAGGTGAGATTTCCAGACACATCTGACCTTCGAGCGGCTTGGCCTCGATCAGATTGAAACTCGTGGGGTTTGGCAGTCCCGAGATAAACTCGGCGTAGGTCATCTGCTCGCAGTTCGAGACCTTGACCTCGACAATGGTGCGAAGAAAGCCCGAGAGCGCTGCGCCGAAGTTTCGAGCAAAGGCTTCGTGCAACGTTTGCAGCGAACGCATCTGGTCTTTGCTGACGCGTTCTGGCCGCTTGAAGTCGTAAGGACGGACCTCGACGTTGTCCAGATCTCGCCGATGTCGGCTGAAGATCTGGATCGTGTTGTCCTCTTCCTCCACATCGCCCGCGTCGACCGCGGCGAGCAAGGCATCGATTTCGGATTGGTCGAGCACGTCGGCCATGAGGGTTCCAATTGTCCCGTGCGATGGGAATGGGCGGGAGAGGTGGCAGGAGGAAGGCGTGACAAACACTTCAACGAAGCACGGATCGCGGCTGGCGCAGACCGTCACCGCACCAAAGCGCTATCGGACCGTCGAGAAGCGTGGCTTGAGGGGGGTGGGGGGTGGGCGTGATGGGCGTTGGGTGGGGATCTAACGCGCAAAGCGGCTGATCGGGCGAAGAGCACGCCGCACAGGTTCGGTGGGTGGCATCCCCAACGCCAAAGCGTCGACAGCGATTCGGGTTCGATACCGACCCCGTTGCCCGAACAAGCAGGTGGTTGCGCATCTATAACCCGGGGCATCCAAGCGGTCTGACGCGGGGTTTGTGCGGGGCTGGTGCTTTGATGGCATGCGGCACCCTGCCGGCGGTTGCGTGCGAAGGTGCCTGAGGTGGTTGGGCCACCCGGTGTGAGCAGCGAAAGGACAATGACGGATGGCTTCAAGATCATGGCTCGGAAAGTGGAGTTCGCTTGCGGTGGGCTTCGCCGCGATGTTGATGCCTTTGTCCGCGTTGGCTCAAGACGCGGTCACGGTTCGAGCGGTGCCGCAGCACGGCACGGTTGCGCCCGAAGCCACGCTGGTGATCGCCGTTGAGTTGGATCACGCTGACGGCTATCACACCTGGCCCGCAAAGGCCGTGAAACTGCCCACAGAAGTTGACGAGTTTGCAATCCGAACCGAGATCGAACTGATCGGCCCCGAGGCGTGGCTCGAGTCGCCGACACGGATTCAGTGGCCCACAGCAAAGGACTACGACCTGCCCAGCCTCTTTGAGGAGGGCAAGCGCATGCAGGTGGCGTTGTACTCGGGCAAGGCCGTGGGCTATGTCCTGGGCGTGGCTCCCAAAGCACCGGGCGACTATGACTTGCAGATTCGTGTTGGGTTTCAGGCCTGCGACGAGTCGGCGTGCCTGATGCCCGAGAGCAAGACGTTGTCGGTGAAGGTCACCGTTGCCGCGGGAGCGCTGGCAGAAGGAGCGGGCAACGAACCAGTTCTCTTCAAGAACTTCAAGGCCGACACGGCGATCGCCATGTCGATTGTCGACACGGATAGCCCATCGACCGGCGACGGCGGCAAAGGAACGGGCACAGCGGCAACCGGAGCGGCGTCAGCCGGCGATCGCAGCACTGCTGGTAGTAACTCCGGCGTCGCCTCGGCGCCCGTCACGAGCGATGAGCCGGTTGGCGGCGGCGTCTTTCTGGGCCTCAACCTTGGCTCTGGACTGATCGTGCTCGGCCTGTTCTCGATTCTGGGCGGTTTCTTGCTGAATCTCACACCCTGCGTTCTGCCCGTCATTCCGATCAAGATCATGACGCTCACGCAGCACGCCGCTTCGCCTGGTAAGGCGTTGGTGCTGGGGCTGTACATGGCATCGGGGGTCATCGCCTTCTGGGTTGCCATTGGCATCCCGATGGCATTCGTCAGCGCCAATCTCGACCCGTCGAAGTTCATCTTTGGTGTCTGGTGGATCACCCTTTCCATCGGGCTGATCATCGCACTCATGGGCTTCGGCATCATGGGCCTGTTCACGCTGAACCTGCCGCAATCGGTTTACTCGGTCAATACCAAGGCCGACTCGCCCGGCGGTTCGTTCATGTTCGGCGTGCTGACGGCGGTGCTGGGTCTGCCCTGCTTTGGCTTTGTGGCGGGCGGTTTGCTCGCGGGCGCTGCGACGCTGCCGCCGCTGACGATCATGGCGATTTTCGGTGGCATCGGTATCGGCATGGCGCTGCCCTATCTGGTGCTCTCGGCCAAGCCCAGCCTGATTCGTTTCATTCCGCGAACCGGCCCGGCGAGCGAACTGGTCAAACAGGTCATGGGCTTGCTCTTGCTGGCGGCGGCGGCGTTCTTTCTTACCGCGGGCATCAAGGCCGCGATCATCGACCGGCCCTACCTGACCGGTTCGATCGGCTGGTGGGCCGTAGGCTTCTTCGTTCTGCTCGCTGGCGTGTGGATGACGTTCCGAATCTTGCAGATCTCGAAGGCGGCCTGGCCCAAGGTGGTGATTCCGTTGCTCGCGCTGTTGATGGTGGGCGGCATTCTCCTGTTTGCCAACGACAAGCTCTCTACAGACCAAGAGAATTACCAGATTCGGCAGTCGGCATTGTCGGAGACAGAATCGGGCGAAGTGCCGACCGGGGTGTGGATTGACTACACCACGTCGGCCTTCAACTCCGCCCGCCGGGCAGGCAAGAGCGTCTTGCTGGATTTCACCGCCGATTGGTGCATCAACTGCAAGATTTTCAAGCGCCTGATTCTCGACGCGGAGCCGACCAAGTCTCGACTGGCGGAGACACCCATCGTGCTCATGGAAGTGGACTTCACGTCCACCAACTCACCCGGGTGGAAACTTTTGCAGCAATTGGGCCGGACGGGTATCCCGACGTGGGTGATTTATGGCCCAGACGGGGGAGACCCGGTCGTTTTGGACTTGACCAAGCCGACCCACACAACCGTTCTGGAGGGTCTGGAGCGGGCCGGAGTGCCGATGGGCAGTTCCGCAACCTCAACCGCCGCTCGTTGACGCTCGATCAGTGGTGGAGTATCGTTCCCCCCGCGTCGGGCGCAGATTGGCCCGGAGCGGATGTGTCGCGGGCGTAGCTCAGTGGTAGAGCGACACGTTGCCAACGTGTAGGTCGAGGGTTCAAGCCCCTTCGCCCGCTTTGAGGATGGAAGCCGCCCGGGATACGCTCCCGGGCGGTCTTGTTTTTGTCGAGGATGAAAGGCTGGCAGGAAGGGTTGCGGGGGCGGCTGACCGGCGTCTTCAGACTGTCCGTCATGCTTTGGTGTGTGGCGGTCCGAGAACCGCGCGAGCGCATCGAAGGCATTGAATGGCGGATTCTGACGCAGAGGTGCTGGGGGGAGGTTGAAGGGCAAGTATGGCCAGAACGCTCACTACACCCACCACAGAGTTTGAGAAGAAGGACCGTTGCGAGGGGCTTGACCATCGCCCGCGCGTGCTTTTGGGCAAAATGGGCCTTGACGGTCACGACCGCGGCGTGAAGGTCATCGCCCGGGCCTTGCGCGACTCGGGCGTTCACGTGATCTACTCAGGCCTTTGGCAGACGCCGCGCTCGCTGGCCATCTCGGCCCGCGACGAAGATTGCGACGTGATCGCCGCGAGCATGATGAGCAACTCGCACTTGGTGCTCGGGCCGCGGCTGGTAGAGTCGATGAAGGAACTGGGTCGGCCGGACTTGCCGGTGTACATGGGCGGCATTCTCCCGCAAGAAGACATCGCGACGCTGCTCGCGGGTGGTGTGGCCAAGTGCTTCACAACGGGCACGGGACTCATGGACATTGTTGAGGCGGTTCGAGGTTCGGTCAGGCCCTACTTGAAGGTTGTCGAGAGCAGCACGCCGGAATCGCAGTTGGCACGCGATATCTCTCTGCTGCACGCGGGCCGGCCGATCCGGCCCGGCGCCATGAGTCGTAGGCCCAAGCGAGTGATCGGCATCACCGGCTCCCCGGGTGCGGGCAAGAGCACGCTTGTGGCACAACTGGTCAGCGCTTTCAGCGGCCGGGCCAAGGACAACCCCGCGCTCGGAAGGTGCGCGGTCCTCGCGTTTGATCCGATGAGCCCGATCACTTCCGGAGCGCTGTTGGGCGATCGGCTGCGGGTGGACTTCAACACTCTCGGCACGGGTGTCTACTACCGCTCGCTGGCGATCAGCGGCGAAGACTATCGTGCTGTGCCCGAGATTCTGGGCCTGATCGGCGGCTGCACCACCGATCCCGAAGGGGCCTTTGACACGG
This sequence comes from Phycisphaerales bacterium, assembly GCA_041737685.1. Taxonomy (GTDB): domain Bacteria; phylum Planctomycetota; class Phycisphaerae; order Phycisphaerales; family UBA1924; genus JAHBK01. Next base: position 5,722 of record JBGSRG010000540.1, read on the forward strand.
TCTTCATTGAGACAGTGGGCGCGGGTCAGAACGAGACCAAAATCCGGCAGTACGTGGACCGCACCGTGGTTGTGCTCACGCCAGGCATGGGCGATGCGGTGCAGATGGACAAGGCGGGCATCCTCGAAATCGCCGACTTGTTTGTCTGCAACAAGGCCGACCATCCTGGCGAGAACGAACTTGTGCGAGATCTGCGCGACGTGGCGGGCAAGCGGCCGATCTTGGAGACCGTGGCCACTCGCGGTCAGGGCATCGCGGAGTTGCTCGACGCTGTGTTGGAGTGAGCAAACAGGAATGGGCGACGGAGTGAACCCCGGCTCAAACATTTCTTTAGGCTGAAACGTATTCTCTGGAGTAACGGCCGCGGTGAGGCGCGCGAGGGCCCGCCGCGCGTCAGGCTTGCCTTCTGGTTTCGTTCAACCCCGCTCACCCCCGCCATCCAACGGTTTCGGATCCTGCCCCGCCTTCTGAGGTGACCCTTGCCCGAACCACTTCAGTGCATGGAAATCTGGGGTGGCAACCGCGGCATCGACAGCGGCGTGTCGCTCGCCGGAATGGACTGCTGGGTCTACGCCCGGCCCTTTCGCGGCCAAGCGTCAAGCCCCAACGCGCGTGCTCAGAGCACCGAATCTGTGTCTGGTTCAATGCCCGAGGCCGAAGTTGCTGGCGGCGATATCCACTTCGTCACCAGTTGTGCCACAGGACGCATCACGCGATTTTTGGTGGCGGATGTTTCTGGCCACGGCGCGCCCGTTGCCGAGATGGCCTCCACGCTTCGTGGCCTGATGCGCAAGCACTCCAACTTCGCCGATCAGCGCTCCTTTGTTGAATCGGTGAACCGCCGCTTCAGTCAACTCTCCGACGCGGCCGCGGGTACCTCGGCCATCTTCGCGACGGGTGTCTTTGGCTCGTATTTCGCTCCGACCGACGAACTCTCGGTGTGCAACGCGGGTCATCCGCGACCAATCTGGTACGACGAGTCAACCCAGCGATGGGCGATGATCGTCACTCCGGATGCGCCTGCACCACGCCGGGGTAAGAAGGGAGTCGAGTCCGCGGCTCCTTCAAACTTGCCGCTGGGCGTGCTCGACGACACGAGGTACGACCATCGTGTCGTCAAACTGGGGGGCGGTGACTTGGTGCTGTTCTACACCGACAGCCTGATGGAAGCGTGCGCGCCCGACGGACGGATGCTCGGCGAGAATGGGCTCGTCGAGATCCTGAACGCGATGGATGTTGGTGAACCTGCGAGTTTGCTCCCCCGCCTCATCGAGCGCGTGGTCGCGTACTCGTGCGGTCGATGCAGCGCGAGCGACGGTGCTGGTGTCACACGCACGGACAATCACGAGTTCAACGACGACGTAACGGCGATGCTGGTATGTCGGAACCCGCTCAAGCCCAAACCTTCGCCGCTCCTCGGGGTTCGCGGCGCAATCACCCTGGCGAAGGGTTTTTTCCAATCTCTGCGTCCCGGTGGACTGCCGGTGTCGTTGCCAGAGTTCGGATTCGGGGCGCTGCTTGGCTCGGTGTTTCCCGGCATGAACCGCAAGTGATGCGGCCATTGTGCGGACGTTGTGCGGACGTCATTCGACACCCGTTCATCGTCAGCATCGGGTGCTCTTGCCTAAGCCTGGTCAGAAGAAGCGACACGACGCACGACCGGACACGCACGCCGTCCTCCTACCATCGCCGCCGTGTCTTCAGACGCTCCATACGAATCTGAGTTGCCTCCTGAGCGCCGGACTCTCGCGGTGCCGATGCCCACAATCGACCCCGAGACGCTCGACCCATCGATCGAGGCCGATCTACCCCCCGTGGCGGTACTTAGCAGGCAGATCGCCCGATCAGCCCCGAGGCTCACGCCGGACGGGAGGCTGATTTCGGGCAAACTCGCCGGTCTGAGCATGGCCGGGGCGATCATCACGCTGTCTTGGCCCATCCTCATCGAGTCGGTCCTGAACTCGACAGTCGGGCTGACCGACACCTTGCTCTCAGCCCAGATTTCAGAGTCGGCGACGGACGCGATCGGCGGCGCCAGTTACATGCTCTGGTTCATCGGGCTGGTCGCCATGTCCGTGGGCGTGGGCACCACAGCCCTGGTGGCGCGGGCGATTGGTGGCGGGCGCACGAGCGTGGCCAACGCCGCGGTTGGCCAGTCGATCCTTCTCTCCTCGGTGCTGGGCGTGCTGGTTGGTCTGATCGTCTGGACAATGACCCCAACCGCGGCGGGGCTTCTCTCACTGCAAGGCGAGGCCCGGACCGAGTTCATCGATTACCTGAGAACGATTTGTTATGGCGTGCCGGGGATCGCGCTGATCTCGGCGGGAATCGCGTCGGCACGCGGCGCGGGCGATTCGCTGCGTCCGCTGTGGTCGATGGTCATCATGAACGTGCTGAACATGGCTGGGTCATTCCTGCTCTCCGGGGTTGATCTGGTGCGTCCTGCATCACTCGGCGATGCGGGAGCGGTCGAGGTGCTCATCAAGAATCCGGGCCTGTTTCGCATGGGCGTGCCCGGAATCGCTTGGGGCACGGTCATCGGTGCGTATGTCGGCGCCGCGTTCATGCTCTGGCTGCTGGTTTCTGGGCGCAGCGGCGTGACGATCCTGCGCAGGCGGCTCAAGCCGCATCGCGTCACGCTGGACAGGCTCATACGGCTGGCCGTGCCGAGTTTCCTCGAAACCTTCGGCATGTGGATCGGCAACTTCCTCATCGTGCTAATGGTGGGCTGGATCGGGCTTGAACGGCTTGCGGCCGCGGGGCGTGACGGTGCGGGCGGCGCGATGGGCGCGCACATCATCGCCATTC
>JBGSRG010000261.1:0-1929 GCA_041737685.1 Phycisphaerales bacterium
GGGTGTCCCAGCGCGTCGGCGCGGAATCTCTGGCGGCGAAGAGAGCAAGTCTGGCGGAATGTGGCGACCGCAAGACTTGGCCGAGCGTGAAGCACGTCTGGCCAGGTCTGAAGGCTTCCTCAAGCAGCGCCGACAGCAACTCCGTAAGCGCGGCGGCCAGGGTGGCCCCAGCGCCACTCCGGCCCAGGTCGGCGGTGCGGTCAAAATCGCCGCTCCGTTCACGATCAAGGACCTCTCGGCGACCACCGGCGTCAAAGCGTCGGACATCATCAAGCGGTTGTTCATGCAGGGCACGATCGCCACGGTGAACTCCGGCATCGATCCCGTCAAGGCTCAGGAGATCATGCTCGACTTCAACATCGAACTTGAGGTTGTTGAGGCCCGCACCGCCGAAGAGCAGGTCAGTGAGCAGTACACCAAGCGCGAGTCGATCGATGCTCGCCCGCGCCCGCCCATCGTCACGATCCTCGGCCACGTCGACCACGGCAAGACCAGCCTTCTCGACAAGATCCGCAATGCCAACGTCGCCTCGGGCGAGGCCGGCGGTATCACGCAGGCAACCAGCGCCTTCCGCGTCGAAGTCGACGTCGGCGGCGAGGCCAAGCCGATCGTCTTCCTCGACACGCCGGGCCACGAAGCGTTCACGTCCATGCGTGCCCGTGGCGCCGCCATCACCGACATCGTGGTTCTGGTCGTCTCAGCGCCCGAAGGTGTCATGCCGCAGACCATCGAGAGCATTAACCATGCCAAGGCCGCGGGTGTGCCGATTGTCGTGGCGCTCAACAAGATCGACCGGCCCGACGCCACAGAGAATCGCATCAACCAGACCATGGGCGAACTGGCCACGGCGGGGCTGAACCCGATCGAGTGGGGCGGCGATACCGAGGTCATCCGTACCAGCGCTTCCAAAGGCGAGGGCATCGAGAAACTGCTCGAAATCCTGGACCTTCAAGGCCAGTTGCTCGAACTCACCGCCGACTACGCAGGCCCGGCCCGCGGCACGGTTGTCGAGGCCAAACTCGAAGAGGGCCGCGGACCAACCGCCAACATCATGGTTCAAGACGGCGAACTCAAGGTCGGCGACTTCGTGGTGCTCGGCAGGGCCTTCGGCCGTGTCCGCGACATCATCGACGATCGAAGCCAGCGGCACAAGTCCGTCGGCCCGGCAATGCCCGTCAGGATTTCAGGACTCGACGTGGTGCCCGACGCGGGCGACAAGTTCTTCATCGTTGACTCGCTCAAGGAGGCTCAAGAGTCGGCCGAGCAGCGCCGTCGTCGCGAGCGCGAGCAACAACTGGCACAGCCCGCCGTCACTCTCGACAGCCTGCTGAACCAGATGAAGGACGCGGCGGTCAAAGAGATTCGCGTCGTCGTCAAGGCCGACGTGCAGGGCTCCGTCGACGTGCTCAAGAGCGAGATCGAGAAGTGCTCGACCGACGAGGTCAAAGTCCGCGTGCTGCACTCGGGCGTGGGCGGCATCACCAACAGCGACGTGCTGCTGGCCGACGCCTCTCGCGCGGTCATCATCGGCTTCAACGTCATCGCCGGCGGCTCAGCGAGAAACCTCGCCGAGAGCAAGGGCATCGAGATCAGAACCTACGACGTCATCTATCACATCGGCGACGACATGCGCAAGGCGGTCGTCGGCATGCTCGCGCCAGAGATTCGCCAGCAGGTGCTCGGTCACGCCGATGTTCGCAAGGTCTTCAAGATCACCAAGGTCGGCACCATCGCCGGCTGCTATGTCACCGACGGTGTCATCGAACGCAACGCCCTCATCCGCGTCACACGCGGCGGTATCGTGGTCGAGAAGGACCGCACACTGGAGCAACTCAAGCGCTTCAAGGACGATGCCAAGGAGGTCAAGGCGAACATGGAGTGCGGCATGAAGATCGTCGGCTACGACGATATCAAGGAAGGCGACGTGCT
>JBGSRG010000128.1:0-5564 GCA_041737685.1 Phycisphaerales bacterium
CCCCCGCCTCCACCTGCGCCGTCAGCGAGTTGTCCACGAGCAAGTACACCGTCCGTGCCGACCCACCCCCCGCGCTCGCGCCAAACAGCGACCCAAAGATCGGGCGCGCCAGCGCAGCGGCCAGCAGCAAAAACATCAAACACCGCGTCGCCAGCAACAACCACTTCTCAACCAGCAATCGCCGCTGCTGCCGCCGATACGCCTCCATCAAAAAGCGCATCGCCGCCCACCGCACCGGCTTGCGACGACGGTTCATCAGCAAATGAATCAAGATGGGCACAGCCACACACGCCAAGCCAGCGGCGAAGAGGCCGGGATGAATGAAACTCACAGTATTGGGCCCCGCGCCATGCGCTGCAAAGGATTCTGCCCCTGGCTCGATCGTTCAAAGGCTCAGAAACACCCTCTCAAACTTCTCTTCAAGCGTTCGATGCTTCCCCCAACCAACCCCCGCGCTCACTCCGCACGCCGTGCCCGAACCATCGGCAACACCGCGTCCAACTCTTCCCGCGTGATCGAGTCTGTCTCGCGCACACGCTCCTGCGTCACCGTGATCTTGTACCCGCGATCAAGATAGTAATAGTTCGTAACCAGACCCTTGTCCTTCCACGCCTCTTCCGGCGTCTCGCCCGGAAAGTAGTACCGCGTCCGCTCGCCCAGAGTTTGCCCGATCACGTCCGGCTGGCCGATCTTGTCCGTCAGTTTCCGCTCAGGCAGACCCCGGCGCAGCCACGTGCCGTCGGTCGTCGTGATCGAAGCGCACGCGCCGATCACCCCCGTTGCGCTCATCACGCTCAACACCACCGCCAGCCTCGCCCAACGCCCGATCCCGCTCGCTTGCTTGTTCATCCAAACTTGCTCCGTTTGATCTGCGCATTGCGGCGCGACATAAACGCGGCCATCGGCGGGCCCAGCCAGTCGTGCGTGTTCACACGCTGATAGTCAAACCCGAACGACCGCGTGATGCTCTCGATCGCCGCCAGGTGCTCGGCGAAAACCTTCTGATACGTCGCCCGAATCGCCCGCGGATCAACCCGCACCCGCGCCTCCCCCTCCAGCCCCTCAAACGGCGCAACCTGGTTCAGGTCCAGCGTCCGCTCCACGTCGTCGATGATCTGAAACACGATCAGATCGTGCCGCCGATGCCGCATCCGCGCCAGCGCAGTCCGATACTCCTCAGGATCAATGAACAAGTCGCTCACCAGCGCCACCAGACACCGATTCGTCAGTTTCGCCAGCGTCTGATCGATCACCCTCGCAAAGTTCGTCGGTCGATCCACCGGCTGCGTCGAGAGCGCGCCCACGATCTGCCGCCACGTGCTCATCGCGCTCGACCGCTTCAGCATCGCCCGAACTTCATCCGCAAAGACAACCAGCCCAACGCGGTCGCCCTGCCGCAACGACATGTACGACAGCGCAGCACCCACCGCCGTGGCATGGTCAAACTTCGACCAGTACGCCCGCCCATCGGGCGACGACCCACGCCCAACGCCCGACGCCTCACCAAACGACCGCGAGCCAAAGTCCATCGACCCGCTCGCATCCACCATCACCACCAGATCCAGATTCGTCTCTTGCTGATACTGCTTCAGGTGCAACTTGTCCGACCGGCCATAGACCTTCCAGTCCAGGTGTCGAATATCGTCGCCCGGCACATACGGCCGGTGCTGCGCAAACTCCACACTGAAACCCTGAAACGGCGACTTGTGCGCCCCCGACATCACACCTTCCACAATCATCTTGGCCCGCAGTTCAAGCGAGCCCAGCCGCGCCAGCGTCTGCGGGTGCAGATACAACTGCGCATCGGCCTCGGGCAGCCGTACGCCCGCGCCCAATCCAGTTGAACCACCCGTAATCGCAACGCCACCATCCGCTGTCGAGTTGGCGCCAGCGTTCGCTGAAACGGGGTTGGAAAGGGGGCGCGTCTCGGCCATGGCCTGCTCAATGGTACAGATCGGTACGCGATAGGCCGCAGCAGGATCAAAATCGCCGCTGCCACACCCCTTCAGACGTGCTTGCAGGAACGTTCTTGCGCTCTGCGGCGCCCTCAGTCCCGACCCGTGCTCGCCCCCGCCCCGCCCAAACCGCTCACCGCATCGCGTCTTCCGCGGCGAACGACTCCTCAAAGTCGAACACCCCACAAAAGTCGTCAAAGCAGTCCCGTTCGCTCGACCGCAGTTCCTCGCGATCGATCATCGAATAGACCATCACGCCGAAATCATCGGTGCGCCGCACGCCCCACTTGTTCAGCACCGTTCGCGCCAACATCCCGTAGCGCTCGATCGCCATGTCGCGCAGACCCATGCACAACTGCTGCCCGCTCACATGAAATCGATCTTCCGGAATCCGCCCGGAATCACGCTGCACATCGCCGTGAATCAATCGAACCGTGTGGCTCAGACCTTCGCGAACGAACGCATACGCCTCTTCAGGGAAAACCGCCGCACGGGTGCGGATCGCATCCCAATCCTCTTGCCGTTGACTCTTCACGCCCAGCAGCTCCTTGCACGTACGAGCGTCGCCTCAAACACAATGACGGGAAGGGACTTTAGGCTTTCGCCAATCATCGTGCAGCGTCCGAGAATCCGTGATTCGGTCAAGACTGCGTTCAGACTTGACTTTGCGGGAGTTCCCGCGGGCCTCCCCTCCCCTCCCCTCCCCGCCACGCTCACGCATACGCGTGCAGCCCCGGCAGCAGCAGATTCACACCAAAGTACGTCCACAACATCACCACAAAGCCCGCAACGCTCAGCCACGCCGTCGTCAACGCCCGGCTAGGGCCGCTCAGCGTGAACCGCATATGGATCACGATCAGATACACAATCCACGTCACCAGCGCCCACAACTCCTTCGGGTCAAAGGCCCACCACCGACCCCACGAGTGATCCGCCCACCACGCCCCAAGCAAGATCCCCACAGCCAGCGTCCAGAACGCCAGCTGCAGCACAATCATCAGCGACTTGTCCAAATCAGCCAGCACCCGCGCTGGCCCGATCAACTCCGCCTCGTTCTCAATCCCCAGCGCCTTAGCGCTCACCTCCGCCCCGCCGCCGATCACTCCGCTCCCGCTCATCTCCCCAGCCCCAGCCCCAGCCAGCGCCACCCCTCTCGAAGCCGATCGAGTCGAATAGTACGTCCCGAGATAAAACAGACTGATCACAAACCCCAACGCAATCAGACCATAACTCACCAGAACCGTCGTCACGTGATACTTCAGCAGCACGCTGGTGTTCAGAATCGCCGCCTCTCGCTCAACACTCACGCCGGGGATCCCCGTCTGCGTCGCCGTGATCAACACCATGAACCCCACCCCAGCCGCAGCAGCACCAAACAGCCACTGCCGACGCACCAGCATGATGATCGTGCCCACCAACGCGGCGAACAGGCTCAAGCCCGTCATCGACTCAAACTGATTCTGAATCGCAAACCGCTCCGCGATAATGCACCGCGCAGTGAACCCAAACGCGTGCATGCCCACCGCCACAAACAGCAGCGTCACCCCCGTTGTCGCCAGCCACTTGCGTCCCGTGCCAAAGGCCAGCAGCAGAAACAACAAACTGAACGCGTACAGCCAGTACCCCCACTCAAACGCGTTGACCCGGTTGTACGCCGCCTCCAACCCGCGCCTCGCTTGCGGATAGGCCTCAGGATGAATCTGCGGCAGCGCTGCCGCCAAAGCCTTGATCGCCGCGTTCGCCGCCGGCGCATCGCCCGCACGCCACGCACGTCCCAGTTCCATCGCCGCCGAACCCGCGGCCGAACCCCCGCCAAGCGTCGAGAGATGCGACCACTGCTCACTCTCAGACTCCGGCGCAACCATCAGAAAGTTCCGCCAACACTCGCGGTACAACTGAAACGAACTCCGCACGCCGCTCTGGGCCGCCAGCATCGGCTGCGAAAGTCCTAGATCAGCCTCAACCGCTTCGCCCACGTTCACAAGATCCATCGGCTTCAGCCTGCCCAGCCGCTTCCACCACTCAATCTCGTCCCTGTCGGTGTAGAGCGCATCAAGATACGCCTCGCGCAACGGCAGGTAGCCCACATGAATCAGCGGCTTGTCCAAGTAATACGCCGGGTCAATCGCCACATCCATAAGCGTGAACAGCGGCGTGTATCGATGCCGATCCGCCTTGCTGTCGGCCATCACCTTGAAGTCCATGAAGTCCTTGCGACCCATCAGCGAACCAACCGTCTCCTGCGCCAGCGTGCCCAGAATCTTCACGCGACCGTTGTGAAAGACCGCCAGATCACGCAGCGGCGAGACATCAACCGCCCCAGCAAACGCTCGCTTCTGATCGATCGTCAGCGTCTGCGCCGACGGCTCACCGAAAGGATTGCTCGCTGTAACCTCGCCGCCTTCGGCCGAAAGCTCTTGCGTGTCGGGATGCGTGTTGCCCGCAGGCCCCTGCGCGCGAACAACCACCGCCGCCATCAACACCGCACACAGCACGGCGACCACACGCACTTGTCCCATCAGCCTTCGCATTGCCTGCTCCTGTCCCTATCCCTGCATCCGTCTCTGCCCTGTCTTGTCTTATCTTGGCCTGAGTCGCCCTGACTCGTTCTGTCCTGTCTGAGTCCTTCTCTTCGCCTTGCTCCGTGCCATTGAAGTCCCGTTCTAGGGACTTCAATGCCTCCCACCCTCTCTTTCTGCTCTGCCCAGTTCCTGCTCCGCTGCTCTACTCATTTGCTGCTTTGTTGCTTTGTTGCTTTGCAGCTTTGCCCATTGGCTCCTCCACCACCTCCAGCCCCAACTCCCGCATCAAATGCGCTGGCAATCGCCCCTCCTTGGCCAACTGCTTCTGCATCCGGCGCTTGCGCTGTCGCACCAGCACCGGCTTCAGATAAAACGCCCACGGAATCCCCACGCTCATCATCACCGCCCCCGTCGCGATGATGTAGATGCCCGGGTTGTTGCCCACACCCAGAATCGTGTACCGCGCATGCGGCCGCGATAGTTCGCCGCGCTCCACCGCTTCCACGCTCTGCCGCCAGCCCTGCTGATCCCACCCCGCCTGGCTGAACTTGTACTGCACCGGGATCAGCCCACTCACCAGCCGCCCCAGCCAGTTGATCGGCGCTGGCACATCACTCCGCCCTCGAAACGGCACCCGCAGCAACAGCGGCTCATTCAAACTCGTCTCACGCAACTCATCCCGAAACACGTTGTCCCAGCGGCTGACCACCACCACCTCTGATCGGTAGTCTCTGGGCGTCTGCGAATGCGGATACGGAATCATCTCAAAGTCCGCCAGTCGCAGCCCGACCGGCAGTTGATGCCGCACCCGCCCGAACGCCAGCGTCAACACACGCCCGTCCGACAGCGTCACCGACCGCGCATTCCGTGAATCAACGCTCAGGTATTGCGTAAAGGGCAACCACACCACGCGCGATGGACCCCGACCCCAGCCGCCACCGCCCCCCGCTGGATCCGCAAGTGATTCCACCACTTCCACCGCAAGCGCTGCCGCCTGGTGCGTGCCGATCAGCCGCTTGTCCCGCTCACGATCGGGCACCACACGCGGCACCTCTACCGACACCGCAGCGTCCGACCTCGCACCCAG
>JBGSRG010000267.1:0-2265 GCA_041737685.1 Phycisphaerales bacterium
CGAAGGAGCGCCGAGCTGCGACCGATGCCGACCTGCACGAGGTGCAGCAGGGCTTTGAGGCCAAACCCGCCGAGCCGGGCGACGGCCGTGGCGGCGGATCGACACCCATGAACCTCGAGGGCTATCGATTTCCGGGTCTCGACCTCCTGATGGAGCCAGAAGAGAACTTCTCGCTCACCATCGAGTCGTTCGTGCGCGAGCAGGCCGAAGCGTTGGAGCGGGCGCTGAAGGAATACAGGATCGACGGCGAAGTGGTGGGGGTCGAGTCTGGACCGGTCATCACGCTCTACGAGGTTCGGCTTGCGCCGGGCACAAAGGTCTCGGTGCTGCAGGCGATCGCCAGCGATCTGGCCCGCTCGCTCAAGGCCGTGAACATCCGCATCGTTCCGAACACGGCGGGCCGCGACACCGTGGGTGTTGAAGTTCCCAACGCGCAGAAGGAGAAGGTGCGGCTCAAGGAGTTGATGACGCGCAGCGACATCCACTCGAAGATGGCCCTGCCGATGTTCCTGGGCAAGGACGCCAGCGGCGAGCCGCTGATCGCGGACCTGGCGGCCATGCCGCACGTGCTGATCGCTGGCACGACCGGATCGGGCAAGAGCGTGTGCATGAACGCCGTCATCATGTCGTTCTTGTACACCAAAAAGCCCAATGAACTCAAGCTGGTGCTGGTCGATCCGAAGATGGTCGAACTCAGCCAGTTCAAGGACATCCCGCACCTGATGTGCCCCGTCGTGACGGAGATGGCCAAGGCCGCGGCGATCTTGGAGTGGGCGGTCGCCAAGATGGACGAGCGGTACGAACTGCTGGCCGAGGCGGGCTGCCGCGACATCGCGGGCTACAACGGCCTGGAATGGGACGAGCTGAAAGAACGGCTCAACCTGACCACACCGGAAGAGGAAGCGCGTGTGCCGCGCAAACTTCCGTACATGGTCTTCGTGATCGATGAGTTGGCCGACCTGATGATGACCAACAAAGAGGTTGAACACGCGATCGTGCGCATCGCCCAGAAGGCCCGTGCCGTCGGCATGCACCTCATCTTGGCGACGCAGCGGCCGCAGGCCAACGTGGTGACGGGCCTGATCAAGAGCAACATGCCGGGCCGCATGTGCTTCAAGGTGGCCAGCGGAATGGACTCACGAATCGTGCTCGACCAGAAGGGCGGAGAACTCTTGCTCGGTCAGGGCGACATGCTCTATCTCTCGCCGCGAAGCAGCAAACTCACACGGGCGCAGGGCACGCTCGTCGACGACCGCGAGATTCGTCGGGTGGCCAAGTTCTTGCGAGAAGTCGCGGCACCCAGCTTCGAGCGCAGCCTGATGCAGATCCGGCCGGGCATGTCCGCCGAGCAGGCCGAAGAGGCCGCGTCGGCACGCCGCGATGGATTCACCAACGCGCAAGACGACCCGATGTTCGACGAGGCGGTCGAAGCCGTTATCGAGTCCGGGCGTGGCAGCGTGTCGATGCTCCAGCGTCGAATGGCCATCGGCTACACCCGCGCAGCGCGCCTGATCGAGATGATGGGCGAGGCCGGGATCTTGGGCGGGCACAAGGGCACCGTCTCGCGCGACGTGATCATGACGATCGAAGAATGGCACGCCATGAAGGCGCAGGCACAGGCCGATGCGGACGGCGAACTGAACACGCACCCAACCACGGGCGAGACGCTGGAAGTCACCCAAGCGCTCGTGAACGGCCGCGCAAAGGCGGCGGCGGCGGGGGGCGCGGGTACAACAAGTGATGCCGGCGCCGCGAGCGCAGGCGTGGACCGCGAAGAGGAGTATGAAGAGTCGGACGAGTCGGAAGACGACGAGTACGAACAGAGCGATGAGGATGACGACGAGACGGAGGAGGGCGAAGAAGAAGCCGACGACGACGCCGAGGAGGACGATCAGAACCCTCCGTTCGACGTTCAGACGCGCCCGAACACGGGCCGGCAGCGGGTGTAGCGGCGAAGGCGCACCGCCTCACATCCTTCCTGAGCCGGATCACTCATTCCAAGACAGCCAAGCCCTCTCGCGGCCAGCGCCCCTCACAGCCAAATGCCGAGCCGCAGCAATGCGTCGTTCGGCCTCGCAGGCTCGCATCGCCTGCCCCCTATCCTTCACGCGACTTTCAATCCACACGCATCGTCCTGATCGGTCCAGCCGCTGCCGCTTGGTGGTGAGTGGTCCGTGATCGATCCGCTCCGAATCACTCTTCATGCCCCCCAAAGTTCCGGATACTTCCGACTCCTCGCCCGCGGCAGCCGCTCATACGGAATCC
>JBGSRG010000221.1:0-7576 GCA_041737685.1 Phycisphaerales bacterium
ACAACCCAGGTCGATTCAGCTACCCGCGTCGCCGCGGCGAGGGGTGGGCCGATACACTCCTGTCATGGGCATTGAAGCCGCACTTCCCGTCGACGGAATCTTGACAACGCAGTTGCAACGAGTGATCAACTGGGCACGGCGCAGTTCGCTATGGCCGATGCCCTTCGCCACTGCGTGCTGCGGCATCGAGCTCATGGCCACCGCGAGTTCGCGCTACGACATGGCCCGCTTCGGCATGGAACGAATGAGTTTCACGCCGCGACAGGCCGACCTGCTCATCGTTGCAGGCCGAATCGCCATCAAGACCATGCCCGTCTTGCAGCGCATCTATCTCCAGATGTCCGAGCCGAAATGGGTGATCTCGATGGGCGCGTGCGCCTCAACGGGCGGCGTGTTTGACACCTATGCGGTGGTGCAGGGCTGCGATCAGTTCATCCCGGTCGACGTCTACGTGCCGGGCTGCCCGCCGCGCCCAGAGCAGTTGCTCGAGGGCATCATGGCGATCCAGCGGCACATCGACCAGATCGGCATGCCGCCGGTGGGCGGCAAGCGCGTGCCGCTGGGGTTGTCCGTCGCGCCGTCGCTCGTGCCCCGGCCTCAGCCGGTCCCGCTGACCGTCGGCCTGAACTAAAGGTTCATTGCGAAGCAACAAGATGTTCGACGCACAGAAGCGGCCGAGTTGGCCGGTTGGCGTTATGCTGTGGCTCGAAACTGCGGGGTCGGGAGTCGGAATAACCCCACCTCCGCCGCCGCCGGTGGGTTGGAATCCGGCTCCCTTGGCCGCGCCAAGCGTACCCGTCAGCACGCGTGCCCGTTCCAAACTTGCCCTCTCTAGACACGCTGAACTCGCGTCCTCTTTCAACCCTCGATGCCTCCCCCACCCATGACACCCCCCAACGCAAGCCCGCAGCCCCCGCGAGACTGGAAACTGCACCACCTGTGGGAGTTTCAGCTCGTTCGCGACGTGCTCGTTCTGCTCTCGGTCTTTGGTCTGCTCTGGCTCGGATACAAACTCAGCATCGTCACGGTGCCTCTGCTTATCGCGCTTCTGCTGGCGTATCTGTTTGAGCCTCTGGTCGCCTGGATTACGCGAAAGCGGTTGCTCTCTCGGAGTGGAGCAGCGTTAATCATCATCACCCTCGCCGCGACGATCATCGTGGTTCCCGTGACCTTTGGCATGGGCTTTGCCGTCGTCAAGGGCGCTTCGTTCGCCTCAGACGTGGCGACCAACATCGCACGCGTGCAGCGGTCGGTCAACAAGCCGGCCGACGAAGCCCTTCGGATGACGATCCCCAGCGGCGGCTGGACAGCGCTTCGCAACTACATCGTAGAGTTGGACGAGCAGGCCGCGGCGTCTCAACCCACCGCCGGTGAGGACGCTCGGCCGGGGACCACACGCGACCCAGAAAGAGGTGCGAAGTCACCGACGGGCGAAGCGACCGGTGAAAGGGGAGCAGGCCAACCAAAGCGCTCGGCGGAGGAACTCGACGCTGGCAAAGACGCCGAGGCGAGTGGTAAGAATGAGACTGACGCCGACGCTGACTCCGACTTTGATCCCACTGCGCTCAGCGCGGGCAACCTCGGCAACGCCGACAACCCGCTGCTGTCATCGCAGACGACCGAGCAGCAGGCCCGAACGCTCACCCGTCAGGCTGTCGACTGGCTCCGCGCCAACGCCGAGCAGATTGGCAGTTATGTTGGCCGGCGCGCTCTGGGCACCGGTGCCGAGGCCGTCACGGTCGCCGTCGGGCTTTTCACGGGTCTGGGCTTCCTGGGCTTCTCGGCCTTTCTCACGGCGTTCTTCTTCTACACCTTCTGCACGGGCTACGGCCGTGTGCAGGAGTTCTGGGAGAGCCTTATCCCCGAGCGTCGCAAAGGCCGCGTGATCGACCTGGTCCACAAAATGGACCGCGTGGTCGCGGGCTTTGTTCGCGGCAGGCTCACCATCGTCGGAATCCTCGCGGTCTATATGACTGTCGCCTACGCCGTTATCGGCGTGCCCACGTGGTACATCCTCGGCCCGGTCATCGGCCTGTTCTTCATCGCGCCGTTCATCCACGTCGTTGGTGTCCCCATCGCGATGCTGCTGATGTGGCTTGAACCTAGCGCGATGTGGGCCGACTGGCAGCGCGAGTGGTGGTGGATCGTCTTCGCGCCCATCGGCGTTTACGTCATCGCCCAGTTGCTCGACGACTACGTGCTCAGCCCCATCATTCAGGGCAAGTCCACCAACCTCGACGCGGGTGTCATTCTCTTCGCGTCGATCGCGGGCGGAACGCTCGCGGGCATCTACGGGCTGATCTTGGCCATCCCCGTTGCGGCCTGCATCAAGATTCTTATGGTCGAGGTCTTCTGGCCGCGATTCCGCGCTTGGGCCAAAGGCAAGGAGCCAGACTTCCTGCCCATCGGCGACAAAGCCGCCCCGGAACAGCGAACCTGAAGATCATCGTCCCAGCCTTCTTGCCCGCCCCCTCCCCGCCCCATCCCCTCCACTCCCCGCCCCTCACGCACTCGGACGCATCGGCCATGTTCGGCATTTTCCTCCTCATCGCCGTTTTCATCGCGCTCGGCTTCTTGCTCGCTTGGATCGTGGGCATCGTCGCACGCGAAGAGATTTCCATCACCACGGGCGTCGTGATCCTCTTCCTCTCTGGACTGTTGTCGATCGCTGTGGGCGAAGGGCTGAACTGGGTTGCTCCGCACGCGGCCTACCTCGTGCAGCCGTTCGCCAACTTCGCAATCCTCATGCTCCTGATCCATCTGCTGGCGCACCTGACGCTCAAGCACTCGGCGATCATCGCGGCGATCTACGCCGCCATCATTCTCGCTATCGTTGTGGCCTTCAGCATCTGAGAGAGCGAGAACTCTCAGCGCACCTGCTCACTCCATCGCCACGTCGTACCGCGCCGCATACCCGCCCGTCGATTGCTTGTGAAACTGCCGCACCAGGTCCGTCGCCAGCGCACTCGCACCAAAGCGGAACCAATCGGGTGAGAGCCACGCGTCGCCCAGCGTCTCCTTCACCATCACCAGATAGTGCAGAGCTTCCTTAGACGTTCGGATTCCGCCCGCGGGCTTCATGCCGATCATTCGTCCGCTGCTCAAGAACGCGTCGCGGATCGCTTCGAGCATCACCAGCGTCACGGGCATAGTCGCCGCGGGCTGCACCTTGCCCGTGCTGGTTTTGATAAAGCCCGTGCCCGCAGGGCCGTCAGCGCCGTCAGCCAACAGGGCCTCAATCGCCAGGTCGCTGGCGCGCCGAACATTGTCCAGTGTTTCCAGTTCGCCGGTCTCAAGAATGACCTTCAGGTGAACTGCTCTCGCTGTGGCAGCACGGCCAGTACGCCCAACACTCCCGCCAGACTTGTCCGCTTCGGTGCCACGAACACTCGCCGCCGCACAGATCGCCTTGAATGCGCGAATCTCGTTGGCCACCTCGCCGTAGCGGCCCGAAAGAAACGCCCCGCGGCTGATCACCATGTCAATCTCGTCCGCTCCTGCTCGAACCGCCGCCTCACAATCGCGCAGCCGCACCGAGAGCGGAAACTGTCCACTCGGAAAGCCCGTTGCGACCGCAGCGACGTTGACGTGCTCGGCATCCAGCGCCCGAAGCGCCTCTTTGGCCGCGCCGATCAGCGTGGGATACACGCACACCGCCGCAGCGGAGGGCAAGGCCCGACCCTCGGCGTCGTGCCCCGGCCGCGATGCCTTGGCGCACAGCGACCTCACTTTCTCGGGCGAGTCCTTCCCTTCCAGCGTGGTCAGGTCGAGCATCGAGAGCGCCAGCCGAATGCCCGCTACCTTTGACGATGCCTTGATCGACCGCGTCTTGAATGAGGCGGCGCGGGCTTCGGCCATGACGGTGTCAACGGTTGGCAATTCGGTCTCCAGTTGGCGAACTGGTGGTTCGCTTTAGAGAAGGATAAGACGTTCGCCGACTGATCACCGCGGGATAGGCCGCGGGCCGGACTGCTCACCAGACCCCTGGGCGGCCGCCCCGCACGGGCAGTGGCGAATGAGCCACTTTCGGCTTGCTCCTTAGCAGGTGAGCTGCTTCGCCGCTTGAACTCGCGCTATCGCCCGCCATTGCCCTCAAACGGGTCCTTCGCCGGCGGCGCTTCGCTGCCCTTGGGCCCCGTATCGGTCAGCCACATGCGACGGATCATCGGCGGATTGAGCGGGCGTTCATCGGTACCCACCGGGCTTTTGGCGATGGCCAGCAGCACGTCCTGACCCCGGACCAATCTCCCGAACGACGTGTAACGACCGTCGAGCGAGCGCGTGCCGTCGCGGTTCAGACAGATGAAGAACTGCGAGCCGTTGGAGTTCGGGTCTGTAGCGCGGGCCATCGACAACACCCCGAACGAGTGCGGCAGTTTCGATGGTTCCAGATCGATAGTGAAGCCCGGCCCGCCCAGGCCCGTGCCCAGCGGATCGCCCCCCTGCACAATGTCAGGCTCGGCCCGCCCAAGAAGCGAGGCGATACGGTGGAAGGGAACA
This sequence comes from Phycisphaerales bacterium, assembly GCA_041737685.1. Lineage (GTDB taxonomy): Bacteria > Planctomycetota > Phycisphaerae > Phycisphaerales > UBA1924 > JAHBK01. The sequence continues at coordinate 4,501 of JBGSRG010000221.1, forward strand.
TCGGTGTAAAAGCCGTTGCGGATCAGTTCCATGAACTCCCACACCGTGTTCGGCGCGTGCTCGGGCAAGAGTGCAAACTCCATCGCGCCGAGCGTCGTTTCCACCACCACCTGCTTGGCCGTCCACACACGCACGCCCGAGTACGACTTGCGACGCTCTTCGGGCTCAACGAAAATCGGCAGTCCCGACCGATCGGTTCGCGCCGCATACACAGGTGTCATCGAAGGCTGGATCATCAGCGGCGAGCCGCGTGGGACGCCCGAGATTTCAAGTTGGGCCAGCATCACTCGAGGTTCGGTCGCCGTCCACAGTGCCGGGAAAAGTTCGTTGAAATCGAACTTCACCAGCGCCGAACCCTGATGCCCGCGCACCGCCGGCTCGGCCCACATCGGCTTGAGCGATGCCCGCGCTACCTCTCGCCACGGCGTGTCCATGCCTACACCCGCGCTTGATTCGTACAGCACGATCGTCGCCGCGGCGAGCGCGGCCTCGGCATTGATCTTGGGTGAATCATCGGGGACCGTGCCCGTCGTCATCGAAGCGGGCGGGGCGCTCGGTCCTGATTCGTTCGGGCCCGCGGGCATGGCCTCGCCCGCACCATTGACGGGATCGTTCCCCGCGGGCGGCCCCAGATCGGCCGTCATCGGCATCGCACGTCGGTAGCCGTAGTAGGCTCGATCCGGGCGTATGCCCGCCGAGTCCATCGGACCGGCTTGGGGCAATGCCAACGCCGTGCTCGCACTCAACCAGCCGATCACCGCGCTGACCACCGTGCAAGCCACGAGTTGTGCCATCCAACTCCACGGCGTGGAGCGATCTCTTGCGACCGATCGACTCGCGACGGATCGACCACTGGCGGCAATCTGGTCGAAGGCCATCTCAGGTCTCCCGGACGCACCGATCACCCGCCAACCGACAGCGTCACTGTGCATCCGGCTTGAACTCATGAGATGACCCACGGTACGGCGGCGACGGCCCGGTCGTTGCTGATTCGCGCTGATCTGTGACACGAAAGCCGTGTTCAGTCGGTCGGTGCTGGCAGCATCGACTCCCTACGCCCACTTTCGGGCGAATCCTCAGCCCGTGCGACCCCGGTAACGCGCGAGCCAAGCGCGAGCCGGTTCCGGCAATGCGGCCAATCAGGCAACACCTACTCGGTGAACAGACCCGACTTACTTCTTGATGGCTTGCACTTCCTCGTCGATGGCTTCCCACGCCGCAGCGACAAGTTGGTCCGCGCCGTCCTCGAGTTCGTGATCCGGCAGCGCCCGGAACAGGCTGCGGTCCGAATCAGGAAGCCAGATCACGCTGTAATCAGAGCGAAGCACGTTCGCGCCGACCTGATGGCTGAAGTCGCGCTTGGTTCGCAATGCATCTACGACCAATGCCCCAGCCGTCACCGCGTTGCGTTGACTCGGCCCGCGATACTGGTAGTTCGAGACAATCTCGCCGACAGGAGCGAGCCACTGCCGCTCATACCTTGACACCGGGTGATCGCCATGATGCGCTGGGCAATAGAACACACGGGCCGCGTCGAGATAGTCCAGCGAGAACAGCATGCCCAGACCGTCCCAATCGCCGGGCGTGTTGCCCACTCGCACAATCACCATCTGGTCCGCTCTTGCCGGCACTGCGGCGAAAGCACCGCCGCTCGGTGTTGGCGGCGCAAAGAGCGTCGGGGGCAGGTCGTCGCGATAGTCCTGCCCGTACATCATCAGGCCCAAGCCCTGCTGCCGCACGTTGGAACTGCAAACTACCTGAAGCGCTGTTTCGCGGGCACGTTGAATGCTCGGCAGCATGATCCCGATGAGAATCAGAATCACAGCGAGCGAAACGAGCAAATCAAGCAACGTGAAGCCTGCGCGCTGGTACAACCCGTGCGTATCCCGCGTAGATGATCCAGATCGAAATCTCGTCACGTTGCCTCCGAGCACCCATGCACCCTTTGCATCAGTGTGGACTCCGTTAAACTGTACCTAAAGACGGGGGTTCGGGCAAGAAAGTTCTTGCTTTTTCGTTGATGCGAGCATATGCCTAACGCCAGTTGGTCTTTGTAAGGGCGATCTGGGGAATCACGTCCGAGTTCTCCCGTCTTGCCCCCAATCCCAGATTCTCGTGGCTAAATCCACGGATCCACAGCATCCACTCGCAAGCCGCGGGCGTATAGGCCGTTGTGTCAGAGTCCGCTCCCGCCTTCTGCGGGACACGGTGAGTTGTACGAGCCTTCATAAGGACGACGCGGTTCATGCGGTCGCCACAGACCCAACCCGACATCGACCTCGCGCTCATGAGCCGGGTATCCGCAGGCGAGCAAGCCGCGGCGGAGGAGTTGTACGACCGCTTCGCATCGCTGGTCTATCGCCTCGCGTTCCAGGCAATGCCAACTCGCGCAGATGCCGAAGACGCCGTGCAAGAAATCTTTGTTCGCCTGTGGCGCACCGCCGATCGTTACGACCCCAAGCGAGCAGCGCTCGTCACATGGGTCATGCTCATCTCCCGTCGCCATCTGGTTGATCGTCTTCGCCGCACCCGCGCCCGGGTTAAGGCTGGCGTGCTCGATGAGCGACAGACCGAATCGGTGGCGACGGCTCAGACCGACCTCGGCGGCATGGAGCGCGACGAGCGCTATCGAGAACTGATGGGCCGCGTGAACAAACTGCCCGAGCTGCAACGAACCGTCGTCGTCCGCGCGTATCTGGGCGGCCAGACGCTGCGGCAGATCGGCGAAGAACTGAACACACCAATCGGAACGATCAAGTCGGCGTTGTCCCGCGCTCTCGTGCGCCTGCGAGAAAGCGGACCCGCCGGGGAGTTGGCCTCATGAGCTTTAAGATGAACAGCACCACTATGCACTTCGACATCCACGATCTGCTCGAACTGTCGATCCTCGACGTGGAGGGCTATCTCGAGCCCGACGAGCGCGATGCCTTCGAGCAAGCCTTCGCCTCGGCGTCGCCCGCGATTCAGGCCCAGGTGCGGCGCGAGCAGACTCGCTGGAGCACCACCAAGCCCGACATGACCGACGTTGAAGCGCCCGCGCACCTTCGCGCCCGCGTGCTCGCGATGTTCCGCGAGG
>JBGSRG010000229.1:0-3667 GCA_041737685.1 Phycisphaerales bacterium
GCCTTTGACGATCCGCTGGAGCACACCATCCGCATCGATGCCAAGTCGATGCGCATCGTGGGCGTGCTGGCGCCGGTGGGGCTTGCCGGCGGCGCGGGCGGAGCGCTGGTGGGGCGCGATCTGAACCTGGACGTACACATCCCGATGACCACAGCGCAGACGATCTTTGGCGATCGGGTGATCCGGCGTGGCAGCGGTGCGTTTCAATCCAGCGAGGTGCAGGTCTCGGAGATTTACATCACTGCGCCGTCGCGCGATGAGGTGCTGGACTACGCCGCGGTGACGCGGCGGATTTTGGACACTCGGCACCCCGGCATGACGGATCTTTCGCTGATTGTTCCGTATGAACTGCTGGAGAATGCACGGCGAGATGCGCTGACGTGGCAGTTGGTGCTCACGATCATCGCGGGGATTTCGCTGTTGGTGGGTGGCATCGGCATCATGAACATCATGCTCGCGAGCGTGACGGAGCGGACGCGCGAGATTGGTGTGCGGCGGGCGCTGGGGGCAACGCGCCGGCACATCACAGCGCAGTTTCTGGTTGAGACCAGCGTGCTGAGTTTGCTGGGCGGGCTGGTGGGGGTGGCGTGCGGCGTGGGGGCGAGCGTTGGGCTCGATCTGATTGCGCCGTACGTTGAGCGGTACTTGGGATCGAACGTGCAGTTGGCGACGCAGATCACGGCGTGGTCGGTGTTCCTGGCCTTTGGTGTGGCGGCTCTGACGGGGCTGGTAGCGGGCATCTATCCGGCGGTGCTGGCGGCGAGACAAGACCCGATCGTGGCGTTGCGGCACGATTGAGTTCGGCTGGGCGCGGATCAGGCTTTGGGCTTGGTTTCGGGTTGGGGCTGGGGTTGGGGTTGGGGCTGGGGTTGGGGTTGGGGCTTGTCTTCCGGCTGGTTTGCTTGCGCGTCGCTTGCCCGGGCCGCGATCGCCTCTTGCCAGAGGCGGTCGAGTTCGGCGAAGGGGATGCCGAGCGATTCGAGGCATACTTCGTCGATCGGCCGCTGCTTGGCGAGTTGGCTGATCCAGGCGATCATGCGTTGTCGGCCGAAGCGTTCGCCGACGAAGCCGACCATGTGCTCGCCCTGCTTGTAGACGTGGCCGCCGAGGGAGGCGTTGGTGTTGCGGAAATCGGTGATGTCGTCCCACGCCGCGAGTTTGCGGGTGCGGTGCCAGTCGAGCACGCGCTTCCAGGCGTTTGGGCTGATGAACGAGGTGTTGACGTCGAAAGCGGTTGCGTCTTCGAGTTCTTCGCGCCCGGCGATGTAGGCCGCGACCTCGGCGACACCCTCGACGGCCCACCAGGCCATCTCCGAGGCTTGCTCGTCGAAGACGAACGTGGCGACGTGGCCGTACTCGTGCGACAAAAGGAAGAGCGTGGCCTTCTCGCTCATCAGCCGACGACTGACCAGTTTGATTGATTCGCCCGGTTCGTTCCAGCCGCCGATGGGGTCTTTGTACGAGAGATAGATCGACGCGAGCAGCCAGCGTGCATCGGGGTAGAGCTTTACCACTTGCTCGTGCTCGAGGCTCAGACCGAAGAGACGATCGACACGGGCGCGAGCTTTGGGCAATGTGGCCAAGACGCGCAGGGCGTTTTCCTCGAACCCCGCGGCGTAGCAGACGGTGTTGCGACCGTCGTCGCTGCGGACGATGAGCCAGTCTTCGCCGGCGAATCGCCAGCGCGGCGGGTCAACGGATTCGTTGAGTGTGAAGACGGCGGGGAATCGAACGGTGCGCGACCAGCCGGTGGCGGCGGGAGCGCTGGCGGGGCCGGGACCGGGGGGCGAAGAGGGTGAAGGGAAGGACCAGGACATTTCGAGTTCGCAGCGGATGGTGGCGGGGGCGGGTTCTGGTGGTTCTTGGTTGGGCTTGGCGAGATTGGGCTTGGCGAGATTGGGCTTGGCAAGAGCGGTGATCCGCAATTCGAATCGATCAGGGCGGTGCCGGGTGAGGTCGATGGCCCAGTTTCGCTGTTCGCGTGCGAAGTGGGCTTCGGTCGGGTCGAGCCAACCGAGATAGGCGTCGACGTCGGCAGCGCGGACGGTGGCTTCGATGCCGCGGAGTGTTGGGTCGAGCAGGATTCGTACCGACTCGAGCGCTGCGGGATCTTGGGTGTCGGGGTCGGCTTCGGTGTCCTCTTCCGGGCTCGCATTGGGCGATGGGGTAGCCGAAGGGGTGTCCGGCGTGGGCGAAGCGTGTGGTGATGGCAGTGTTGGTGCCCGCAAGGGCGTTTCTGTTGGCGGCTCAGAGGGCGTTTGCGCGGCCAAAGCTGGAGTGGACGCGGCGATCAATGCCGACACAACCCACACAAAGAACGAACATGGAGTTGGGCAGGGCGTTGGGGCGAGTCGGGTCATGTGGGGTTTCTCAAGGGCGTGCCGGAACCCCGGCGTTGTTTGGAGCGTCCAATCAATACGTGTAGCCGGGGTTACGGCCCCGTATCGTTCTGTTCGACGGTGTGTGCGCCGGGTGTGTTCGAGCGGTTGCGGCTCAGATCCGGCGGTGAAAGGCCTGTGGATTGGATTCTCGGCGGGAAAGTAGCCGCCGCAGTGAAGGCTGAAGTGAAGTTTGAGGGCTCGTACGTCGCGGAATGTCCGATCGACGCGGGCCGGGCCGGAAGACCGCACCATTGCGGCTCGGTCTGAAGCACGCAAGCGGGGCCAGCACAGGCGAAGTATCGCGCTGGCTCCAGCCAAGGAGTTTTCCGTGATGAAGCGATTCAACTTGTTCCAGAGTTCATCGGTTTTGGCCTGTGCGTCTGCGCTTGCGCTGTCGTGCGCTGCGGGTGCCGCGTTCGGCGCGGCCGACCCGGACAGCCCCGGTTCGATGTCCAAGCCTGCGATGAAGCAGGCCGTGAAAGAGACGATGAAACTGGGCGTGGGCGACGCCGCTCCCGGCTTGGAGATCGAGAACTGGGTCAAGGGCGAGCCTGTGACGGGCTTTGAGAAGGGGCGCGTGTACGTGGTCGAGTTCTGGGCCACATGGTGCGGCCCGTGCATCGTCAGCATCCCGCACCTGACGGAGATGCAGCACAAGTTCAAGAAGGACGGCGTGACGATGATCGGCATCTCCTCGAGCGACAAGGACCTGCAGACGGTTCAGTCGTTTGTCGAGAAGATGGGCGAGAAGATGGATTACACGGTGGCGGTTGACCGCAAGGCCGCGATGGGCGACGCTGAGCGCGCTGTGGCGCTGACCAGCCAGTCGTACATGACCGCCTCGGGCCAGCGCGGTATCCCCACGGCGTTCGTGGTTGACCGTGACAGCAAGATCGCGTGGATCGGCCACCCGATGAGTTATCTCGAGTCGGTGGTTGAGGACGTGGTTGCGGGCAAGTTTGACGCCGCGAAGCAGCAGCAGATGCAGGCTGAGGGCGACGAGCTGATGCAGCAGTTGAACGTTGCGGCTCGCGGCGGCGACTGGGACACGGCCCTTGCCAAGTTGGGCGAGTATCGCACGATGCACCGCTCGCACGCCGAGCGCGCCAACGACATGGAACTGAACATCTTGCTCTCGGGCAAGAAGGACTACGCCGCGGCCTACACGATGGCCAACAAGTTCATTGACGGGCCTTATAGCAACAAGGCCGAGAGCCTGAACGAACTGGCGTGGCGCATCTTGACCGATCCGTCGATCGAGGAGCGGAACAACGATGTGGCGCTTC
>JBGSRG010000232.1:0-3676 GCA_041737685.1 Phycisphaerales bacterium
GGTAATGGGCAAGGGAACCGAACGCGAAGCGTCAACGGCCTGAGTTTGCCACGATGTCAGTTGGCTCTGCCAGGCTTCGCCCTGTTCGGTCACCGCTGAGCCGCGAGCGTCGTTGAGAGGCCGGACCCAGAGCACCGCAACTGCAAGTACTGCCAGGGTCGCCGCGCCCACAAGACCCATCGATGCGATGTTCAGAACACGGTTCAGCAGAAGCCCGGCGGTCGCGCCGATTGCGGCCCCGACACCGACGGTCAACATTGGGTCGAGACCAAACGAGGCGGACCACGGCGAGATGCAAAGCCCCAGAGTTGCACCGCACAGGCCACCCGCTCCTAAGGCACTTGGCTTCCCAAACCGACGCCCCATCAGCCAGAGCACCAGCCCCACGACGATCGCCAGCGCCAGAAGGGTCGGCACAGTGGCGGGCAGTGAGAGCAGCCGATCGACAACCGAGCCATCGGTGACCAAGCCAATGGCGGGCGAGCCATCGACGGGCAAGGACTGACCCAGCAAGTCAAAGGTTGTCGCGATCGAGTCGAGTTCCACCGAGCCTCCCGGCTGAACTGTGCGTTGCTGAATGAGTTGCACCAGCCCGATTCCCCTGAAATAGGTGGGGCTTGTTCAACATCGGTCCAAGACGGGCAAGAGTTGCGCATTTGCAAACCTCTCCCGCCCGATTGATGGGGATTTGGGTCGCTCGATTGCTCTGCAATGTTCAATCCCGCCGCAACTCGGACGACTGACTGGCCGATAACCAAGTTTCGTCCTTTGCCGTTGTCATTGCCCAGGCCAACCATGCCCAAACGCCCCCCAACGTCGAACTCCCGAGCCGGGCCTGAGTCCAAGCCCCGTACCAATCCACGGACCAAGCCTCAGGCTGGGCCCCAAACTGGTCCTAAGACGAAGGCAGGATCAACGGCAAAGTCTGCGGCTGCGCCCAAGCCAGCGAAGGACGCACCGTCGGTGCCCGAAGGTGCTTCAAGGCGCAAGGTTACAAGTCCAGCGGAGCCGCCCGCACTCTCTCGCTTTCGCGACCAGATCGACCGAGTTGACCGCCGGCTGGTGCCGCTGCTGAACGCTCGCGCGAAGTTGGTGGTCGGCGTTGGCAAGCTGAAGCGCGAACTGGGCTATCCGATCTACGCGCCGCACCGAGAGCAACAGGTGTTGGCGAAGGTTCTCGAACTGAACAAGGGGCCGCTCGAACCGCGCACCATCGAGGGCGTGTACCGAGAACTCATGTCGGGCTCGTTCCGGCTTGAACTGCCGATCCGCATCGGCTATCTCGGTCCTGCGGGTTCGTACTCACACCTAGCCGCAGTGAAGCACTTTGGTACGAGTGTGGACTTTGAGAACCTGCGGGCCATCGAGGGCGTGTTCACCGAGGTTGCACGCGGACATGTTGATTACGGGCTGGTGCCGATCGAGAACTCCATCGGCGGCGGCATTGTCGAAACGCTTGAAGCGTTCCAAGAGCATCACAACGACGTGAACATCTACGCCGAAGTGCAGTTGGAGGTGCATCACGCGCTGCTGGGCAACTGTGCGCCGAGCCAGATCGGCGTCATCTGCTCGAAGCCCGAGGTCTTTCAGCAGTGCCGAACCTGGCTCGCCACGCAGTATCCGCAGGCTGAACTGGTCGCCGAAGCTTCAAGTTCGGCCGCGGTCAAGCGAGCGGCGGCTGCGCCCACTCCGCCGGAGTTGCACGGCGTGCCCCAAGCCAAGGTGGCATCGGGTTCCAAGCGGGGCAGCGCTGAAGTCGCGAGGCGTTCGCCTAGGCCACTACGCGCCGTCGGTGTCGCGGCGATTGGTTCGACCCTCGCCGCGCAGATATACGGTGTTCGGGTGCTCTTTGAGAACATCGAGGACAACCCTAACAACATTACACGGTTCTTTGTCATCTCCAAACAGAAGGCCCGACCAACCGCCAAGGGATCAGGCCAGGACAAGACCTCCATCATGTTTGCGACGCGCAACGAGCCGGGTGCGCTCGTGAACGTGCTGGCGGTCTTTCAACGAGCGGGGATCAATCTCACCCACATCGACAAGCGTCCGAGTGGTCGGCAGAACTGGCAGTACAGCTTCTTTGTCGACGCAGAGGGCCATATCGACGACCCGTGGTTTGCTTCAGCCGTAGCGCAGGCCCAGGGCCTGTGCCACGAGTTGCACGTGCTGGGTTCCTACCCGCGCAGCCGGCGCATCCTCTGAGTCGGTGATGGTCTATCGCGCTCGGTGCATGAATGAAGCAAACCGGGGACCGCGTTCGCGGTCCCCGGCGCTGGGGCATCCGATTGCTCAATCGGCTCTTGAGGTAAACCCCGCTCAGGCCGCTCAGGCCGCTCAGGCCGCGGCGGGCAAGGTGAACTCGAGCCAATAGTCAAAGCCGGGGGGGTTGTCCAGGGCATAATGCGTAACGGCGACGAAGTACTCGCCTGCGCCAAGCCCGCCGAGCGAGAGACTGGTGTTGCCGTTGTAGCCGTCTGCCAGAGAAATGGTGCTGCCGAGCGAGTTGAAGAGGATCACATTCATCGCCTCGAAGGCGTGAATCCTGATGCTCGAACCGAATCCCAGCGGCGCGGACAGCTCAAAGCGGTAGATGTCGCGCGTGTCGCTCAGTTTCAGGCTTTGCAGGTTGAACGATGAACTGATCTGGCCGAGGTTTGGCGAGTTCGGTCCGACCGGAACCTGACGGACCTGGCCGATGGTGTCGTTGTTGGTCTCGTACGGATCGTCGGGCAGGTTGCCAACGGGGAAGTCCTCGAGCGGCGCGTCGTCGTCGCCGAAGGGGTGCTCCCACAGTTTCCAGTCCACGCTGATCGAGAGTTGATAGTTGGGGTTGGTCTGGAACTTGCGACCGATGACCTGGATGAAGTAAGTGCCGGCGTTCATCCCGTCAAGGCTGATGTTCTCGACGTTGCCGTTGTTCTGGCTGCGGGCCACCACTTTGCCGCGGTTGTTCAGGAGCATCAGGTCGAGATTGCCCCGCCGCACGCTGTGGTTGAGCCGGACGTAGTCGAACTCACCGCCATCACGGTCCAGTTTGATCTGATACAGGTCGCGACGGTCGGCTAGCTGAAGTTTGCTCAGAACGATCCGACCTTCCCCGTCCACTTGGCCAAGATTCGCCGAGTCACCGCCGTGGGTGCTCTCGGGCTTGGCGCGAACGGCGCCGAGGCTGTTGTTGTTTTCAAGGGCATCGTCGACCATCGGGCCCATCGAGCCCGACAGCACCAGCCGCGGCTCAAGATGCTCAACCATCTCAGACGCGAATCGAAGGGAAGTTCGGTTTGCCCGCTTGTTGGTCGCTGAACGCATCGTGTGCTCCCTGTGCTGTGATCCGCCCACGGCTGAGCGGCGAGAGAAGTGATCGGCGCATTGACCAAGTGTGCATCGCTTGCCCCCCTCAAATGTGGGGAAGAGGTGCGGAATGTGGGGATTGGCGAAGAACACGGGGTTGGGGGAGTGCCGATAACTCGGGAAACTGAGCACCATACGACCGCATGTTAGTATAAAGTTCGTATCGGAGTGTCGAGACCGCCGTCGTTGGGTCGGCTTCCCAGTCTGCGGGTGCGTGTTTCTGAGGCGAGTCATCGTGCCAATGCCTGCTCGCACCTCGCGCAACGCCGACGCTTTTTGGTGCCTGCGGCTGCCGAGCGCCGATCGAACCGGCGTGGAGCCT
>JBGSRG010000266.1:0-3424 GCA_041737685.1 Phycisphaerales bacterium
CCTTTCCAGTTGCCCAGGCCGTCTCGCACGGCGGACATCAGCGAGAGCAATCGCTCGGTTCGTTCGATTGAACTGTCATGCTTGGCCCGCTCGGGCGGAACGATGGCGAGTTGTCCGAGGTCGCGGTCGAGGCTTACGCCCGCGATGGACCACGGGTCGGAGCGGGCTTGTGGATCAAGCCCCGCCGCGCGAACCCGCTCGCCGTCGAGCGCGACGATGAGGGCCTGCAGTTCTGAGTCGAGTCGGTAAAGATCGCGTCGCGAAGCGATGCGCGGCGCACGATTGCCGTTCTCGTCGCTCAGGCTCGCCGTGGCCGCCTGAATCACACCGTCGGAGGGTCGCTCTTCGAGCCTGCGGAGGAAGAACGCGAACCATGCCTGATACTTGTTGCAGAGTTCGGTCCAGTTCTCGGGTGCTTTCGGATCGATGTTCCAGCGTTGCACGACGTTGCCGGCGGCGCGGTCGAGGTGAAGTTTGTAGGCGTAGCCGCCCGCGCTGAGCGAAAGAATGAGAACGACGGCTGCGGCGATCAGACCGTTTCGCCGGGTGGTCGAGGCTTTACCGAGTTTCTCAACGGTGCGGGGCAGGTCGTCGATGCCGATGCCCGCGATCTCGCCGGCCTCAACGTGCGCCGCTGGATCGAGGATGGATTCGACAAACTTTCGCCATGATGCGCCGCTGGGGCCGAGGGCTGCCCAGCGCTTCTGAGAGCCGGCGGACCAGCCACCCTGAAAGGGCTTGCCGACCACGAGCAGATGGATGATCTCGGCGAAGGCGCGAACTTCGCGTGATTCGTCGTCGGGCGCGTGGAAGGTGAGTGCCGGATCGGCGAGGCGGAGTTGTGCTTGCGAGAGATTGATGGAGGCGGCGGTGCCGCTGCCGGCGTCGGCGGTTGCGCCTGCGGCGGTTGAGGGCGCAGAGAGCAGCACGTTGGAAGCCTTGAGCGCGCCGTGGCCGCGCGAGGCGTGCTGTTTGAGCGTCACGAGCGCACTTGCCAGTTTGCTCGCGATGGACTGCAGTGTGCCGCGGTCCATCTCGGCGCCGATGCGGGCGAGATGGGCCAGCGAGCCCACGCTCGCGAGATCGGTGATGGCGTAGGCACCCGGTAGCGATGCGGGGTTGGTGTCCGGATCGTCGCCGAGATTTCGGCCAGAGCAACGACCCAGATCGTGGATGGGCGCGATGACGGGCGTGAGGGCAGCGATCTGGTTCCAGGTCTGCTGAAGCCGCGCCCGGTCGAGAAAGCGCTCGACCGCCCGCTCTGAGGCGGCGGGGCCGACAACGTCTACTTCGGGTTGACAGAGGCGAATGGCAGAGGTAGGGCGGGGGTCGCTCGGCGCAGCGCCCGCCGCGGGGCGCGCTGATGATGCGCTGAACACCGAGGTGATCGCGCCGCGGTGGAGTTCGCGCAGGACTCGGTACTGGCCGTAGGTGCCGCCCGGCTCATTCATAGCGAGAGTTTACGGGCAGAGAACGCGCGGCGTGGGGCGCTTGGTTGAGCGTGGCCACATGTCTGGGGCGCGGTGTGAAAGTGTGGCCGTGGGTCGGGTAAGGCATCGGTCGCGTGCGATCAGGCGCGTGCCATTATGCGCGATAGGCCGCCGCGACTTTCCGCAGCGCGGATTCCACGGTTCGGACGTGGTCGTCGCTAAGCGATTGGTGCATGGGCAGCGCAAAGACGCGCTGCGCGAGCTTTGCGGCGATTGGGGGGTGGCCCTGCTCTGAAGCGAACTTAGCGAAGGCGGGCTGCTGGGTCAGGCTGCGCGGGTAATGCGTCGCGGTGGGCACGCCTTCCGCGCCCAAGGCCTTGCAGAACTCGTCGCGGGTGCAGCGGAACTTGGTCAGATCCAGCTTGACGACGTAGAGGTGGTAGACCGGCACGGCACCGGCGGTGGTTGTGGGCGGAGTAAGGCCGTCGATCGAGCCGAGGATGGCGTCGTACTTCGCCGCGGCGTCGCGTCGGCGCTGGGTTTCGGCTTCGAGCCTGTCGAGCCGAGCGCAGCCGATGGCGGCGGTGACGTCGTTCATTCGGTAGTTGTAACCCACCTGCTCGTGCAGGTACTTGTCGGTCTCGCCGTGAGAACGCAGGAGTTTGATCTGGCGGGCCAGGGCGTCGTCGTTGCAGGTGATCATGCCGCCTTCGCCGGTGCCAAGGTTTTTGGTTGCGTAGAAGGAGTAGGTGACGGCGTCACCGAAAGCGCCGATGCCCTTGCCGTTGAACGTTGAGAGGTGGGCCTGTGCCGCGTCGTAGATCACGCGAAGGCCCTTGCGCTTGGCGAGGTCTTGCACGGCTTCGATGTTGACCGGGCAGCCGTAGAGGTGAGTCGCGGCGATGGCGGTTGTTTTGGGTGTCAGACGACGCTCGGCGTCGGCGGCGTCGATCTGCATGGTGTCTTCGAGCGAGTCGACGAAGACGGGACGTGCGCCGCGCGCGACGACCATGCTTACGGTGGCGATGTAACTCCAGGCAGGGACGAGCACGTCGTCGCCTGCGGAGGAGAGCGGCTCATAGGCGAGTTGCAAAGCGCAGGTGCCGTTGGCGCAGGTCATGGCGTGCTTGGCAGCGCTGATTTCGGCCATTCGGGTTTCAAGTTCTTCGCACTTCTTGGCGGCGCGCAACATGCCGCTTCGCAGGACCGCGGTCGCGGCGTCGATTTCGGGGGCTTGCATGGCGGTGGACATGAAGGGGACGGCCTGTCGAGCGACGGGCTCACCGCCTTCTACTGCCAACCTGCTGGCTGAGGCGGTGTTGCCGCTGGCCGGGCCGGTAGTGGGTGCTGGGCGGGGGGTGGACGGTGCGGCGGGCGATGGGGCCATGGATGCAAACTCCCGTCCCGGGAGCGTGCCGGCGGAACGGTCCGGCCGTGTCGGGACAGCGGGGTGCTGAGGGAGAAGGTTAGGCCTCGGCCGTGGGAATGTGGATGGGATGGTGGGCGGGCTCGTTAACAGGTTTGTTGCAGCGCAGTGAGCGCGTTGGCGGGTGGTGTTAGGCGGCTTTCGAGGCAGAATGCGGGTGGTCGCGTTTGACGGTTGCGGGGATCTGGGCGGCTGGAATGGTGGGGTTGCTGCTGGCGGCGGTCTGAGAGGTGATGATGAGGGCCGAGAGGTTGCGTGCGATAACGGCCATGTCTTCGGCGTGGCGCGTGGCGCCCTCGATGTAGCTGTGCAGCAACGTGGCTCGCTGGTCTGAGCGCTCGAGCGCTTCGTTCATTCGCTGCTCGGCCATGGCGAGGCGAGAGGTTGATTCGTCGACCGCGCGCTCGGCCGAGCCGGTGAATTCGCGCGCACGGCCTGAGGCCAGTTGCAGATTGCTCAGCAGCGACTCGGCGTGTGTCACGAGTTCGGCGAGTGTGCCGGGGGCGGTTGAGTCTCGCCAGTTGCTGGGTTGGAGGGCCACGTCAGACTCGATGCCGAGCAGGGCGGC
>JBGSRG010000270.1:0-2834 GCA_041737685.1 Phycisphaerales bacterium
GGTTTCCACCCGCCCCCCGCCCCACCGCCGGGTGCCGGCGGCGTTACTACCCCACTTTCAATACGTACTCTCGAATCTGGTCTGGCCGAGCGACGGGAAAGATACAGGTGCAATCGGAAAAACGCAAATGCGACGTGCGGAAAAGTCGGCTATTCAAGACTTGCCGCAGACGACCACCGCCGTTCGCACGCGGGTTCACCCTGTTCCCGCGGGCCTGTCGCTTTCGCACAAACACCAGGCATTGACAAGCCGCCTTGCTTCGAGAGCTGACTTCGAAAGCTTGCTCGGAGAACGTGATTCACCCGACCCACGCCGCCGCCCAAGCCCGCATTTTGGTCAATCGGGGTGACTTTCCGGTTGCCGCACGCACCGCCTCCGCGAAACTCTCAGGCCGAAGTCGGTCGTTAACAACCACGGTGAAGGCGTAGTCGTCTTCAAGTTTGGCGGTCTCCTTGGGTTGCGATTCGGTTTCGAGCAATTCCATAACCGCTTGAACAGCAAGTTCTTGCGCAGTCGAAAGCGCGTCCACGGTCAGCAGGACCTCGGCGTAGCGCGAGGTCGGCGTCATATTGTCCGTATGGCCGGGTTGACCCTTGACCATCTTGCCGCCTTCGCGTTCCTCGCCGCTGACTCCTGACCTCGACATGACCTCGCGCTCACCCTCTGCCAAATCCATCCCGGATTCAATCACACCCTGTTCGAGGGGGTCATTGGTGACCGACTCCGGCTCCTCGTCCCACATCGATGCAACATCCACTCGAACAAAGCACCGCCAGCCTGTGATCCCCAGGGACTGTCCGTCTTCGTCGAGATTGGTATCCGGGTTAATGTTCAACTCCAGCCGCCATTGCTCCTGAAGTTCTTCGATAATCTCGTCAGCGATGAGCAGGTCCAGTCGCTGTTCGCTGGCATCGAGCACACCTCTGTGCTCGTGCGTCACGCTGTCGGCCCCTTGCAACTCTTCAACCTGCTTCAGATCAAACGCCGCGAGCACGCGCTCGACCCGCTCGCGCAGCGGCACCTCTGCCCGAACCGTTACGATTTTGTGCTCATCAACAAACATGTACAGGAACGGCTCTTCGCTCATGGCGCCGAAACCGACAAGACCATCTTCAAAGAAAAACGGGCGAAAGCGTCGGATCGCATCGGTAAAGCGGTCAAGCCCGAGCAGTTCATACGAGACGTACGGGTCAACCTCCCGATATTCGTCGTGCCCCAGCACGTCCAAAATGGGGTATATCCGTCCCGGAAAGAGCGCGAACAGCGCCCGGCACAGCGGCTCAACGCGATTGTTTGGCACCAGAATGTCGAAGACATACCGATCGGGCCATTCTTCAAGTTCGCCCGAAGCCGAGTCGTCAAACGCTGTGTCCTCAAACACAGAATCATCGAAACGGCCTTCCCCAGGTTCTTCGTCGTCAGAATCAGACCATGCGGACTCGGGATCGTTCTCGCCTCTCCCCAAGCCGCTCGCGCCACCCCTGCCCGCCCCGCCGGCTTTGCGACGAGGCTCATCCCGATCCGCTCCCGCTGCTCCGCTGGGTCCTCCAAGACCGCCGCTGGCGTGTCCGGGGCCGTCTTCTCCGTCCGAAGGCTCGAACGAGAGCGTGTATCCCGCGGCGGGTATCAGTGGCTCAACCGGATAGGCACCAAGCGGAAACGAAAAATCGCCCACAACGGTCCGCTCAAGGGATTCGTCGACCCGACAGCGAGCGATGGCCTCGTCTAGTTGCCGCACGCCGCACTGTAGCGAGCGACGACCCGCACGGACTGAAGCGGGGCACGGCAAGTGGCGCGGGGCCGGAAGGGGCAGGGGGGCGGGAGGGCGGGAGTTCGACGACTCGCGCGTAAGATCGCTCATGCCCGAACGTCTCATTCTGGTCTCGGTCGGCAACTCTCGAATTCGCGTGGCCATGGCCGAGGACGACGAACTCCAGCCGTCACAGGTTTGCGAGAGCAGCGATACGCAGGCCGCCGTCGCCGCGGTGCTGCAATCGCTCAGCCCAGACGACGCTCGCAGCCATGATGCCCGCGTGCTGATCGCCTCGACCAATCACCCCGCAACAAAGTCGCTGGTTTCAGCGGTTGTGCGTGTCATGCCCGGTCATGATGCGGCCAGTCGCGTGCTTCGATTCGGGACCGATCTGCCCATTCCCATCGAGAACAGTCTCACCGACGACTCGACCATTGGGCACGATCGTTTGCTTGACGCGATCGGAGCGTTCTCCCGCGGCGGTCAGGCGTGCGTGGTGATCGATGCTGGCACGGCGGTGACAGTGGACTTCGTCGACGGGCAAGGCGTGTTTCAGGGTGGGGCCATCGCGCCGGGGATCGGCATGATGGCCGCCGGCTTGCATGAACGAACCGCCTCGCTGCCTCTGGTAGATGTTGTTTCGGATCGGGCGAGCCTGATCGAGCGGCTGGCGCAAAGCCCCTTCGGAAAGGACACACGCCACGCGATCGAACTCGGCATCGTCTCGGCCGTTCGCGGCCTGGCACATCACCTCATCGACCGTTACGCAGAGCACTACGGCGCCTATCCCAGGGTCATCGCCACCGGCGGCGACGCCGCGATGCTGTTTGACGGCGATCAACTCATCGAACTCATCGTGCCTGACCTCACGCTCATCGGCATGCTCGCGGCGGTCGATCGGCTCAAAACCATCGATGCCGCGCGCGATGATTCGGAAACCGACGATTGAGTGCTGATCGTTCGGACACCGCTCGCGCCGAAAATGCCGGGTGCCGCCAGAGCGGGATTGGCCCGAGCGGAAGCGGCCCCCTGCAGAGAGTTGCGTGGCGGCTGGCGTCGCCACACGACGCGAGTTCGCACT
>JBGSRG010000320.1:0-2947 GCA_041737685.1 Phycisphaerales bacterium
ACCCTGCCACAACTCGACGCACGCGCTGAGGGCCGCCGACAGTTGGCCAGCGGCCCGGTCCAGTTGTTCGCCGCAGAGCAAGCAAACGCCGCCGAAGCCATGGCCTTCGTCACCGCCGCCGAGCGTGCTGCTCGTTCAACAAGCGTGCAAGCCACCATGAACGAACTGGCCGAATCCAGACGCAGCGCCTCTCACGTCTTTCAACAAATCCTCAGCACCGAGCGAGCGATGATCCAACTGTGGAAACTCCGCCTCGACGAACGACGGGGAGTCTCACAATGACTCGCTTCAGCGCAGTCCTTCAATCCACAGCGACGGCCACACTCCTCATCGCGGCGATCGTCTCCGACACCACTGCCACGGCTTCCGTCTTTGCCAACGTCGCGCCGCAGCCATCGCCTGCCTCATCGATCGCCGCGCAGCCCTCCTCGCCCGCCTCGCCTCCGCCCGCCGCCTCTGACCAATCCTACCAAGCCCTCGTCAACGCAGAAGCCGCTCTCGAGCAACTCGACCCCGCAAACCCGCGTCGTTACTTCGAGACCGCCGAAGAAGTCATGCGCATCGACACCGCCAACGCAGATTCGGCCGTGGCCCTGCGTCGCCTCACTCAACAGGCTCTGGTCATCGGCCTCGAATCCTGGCGCACCGGCCCCGCCCGACTCGATGATCCGCGACTCGGCCCCAGCATCCTCCTCGCACTCGCCGCCGTTGAGATCGATCCGCAGAGCGAGCGTGCCCGCTGGCTCCGCGTCCTCGCCGCCGCCGTCGATGCCCAAGGACTCATCTCCGCCTCCGATGGTGAGGTCGTCGCCACTTCCGCCAAGTTCGACGACGCCGCCGTCATCGACGTGCTCTCAGCGCTCGAACTGCTCCGCGCTGGCGAGGGTCGGCGCGCATCCAAACTGCTCGAACGCCCGGAGGTCTTCGATCTCCTGCGCACTTACGAGCGGTTGCTTCATCCCGCCGGCTTCTCAGGCGAAGCCGACCGCATCCGCCGTCTCGCCGCCGAGTGGCCCATCTGCTCGCAGTGTCGCAACCGCCGCAGCGTCAAAGACTCGACCGGCGTCTTTCTCTGCCCCACATGCCGCGGCGACCCCGGCCCCACATTCAGCGATACCGAAGTGCTCTATCAACTCAGGCTCGAAGCCACGCTGCTCTCGGGCGCTCAGCAGAGTTGGGTCTCGCAAACGCTCGTCGATGCCGGGCGACCTCTGCGAGACCTCGACGCCGCAGAAGTAGCACCAACGCTCAACATCGACCCCGCCCTCTCCATCCGACGCAACGGCGTCTGGTTGAAGCCCAACCCGTCGCGAACTGCAACCCAGCCCGGCGGTCGCTCATCGCCCTGAGCCAAACGCATTGAACTTCCTTCGCCAGTTGCCCTCATCCCACTAAGCCAAACGCGATCATCGTCCCGAGCCAGTGGCGATCCAGATCCAAGCCAAATCCAAGCTCGATCCAAATCCGCCCCTCACCACGGCTTCCCAAACAGTTCGTGCATCCGCATCGTTCGATACCCAAAGATGCGATCAAGATCCGGCCGCACCAACCACCGCCGAACCAAACTCGCAATCGGCCCCGTGTGTGCTGGCCACTTCAGTTCATACTGCACACGATCCGTCACGATCGTGCCCAACTCCCCATTCGCCAAGCGCACCGGCTCAAACCCGTGCTCGTGATGCCACACGCGGTACGGCCCGCGAATCTGCTCATCCACGAACCGCACCGGCGGCTCATACACGCTGATCCGGGTCCGCCAACGCATCGGCAATCCCCTCAGCGAGATGCGATAATCGATCAGTGCCCCCGGCTTCATCTCGATCGGTGTCGGCGTCACAATCTCAAACGCGACCCACGCAGGCGTAAGTCCATTGAGATTCTCCGCCCGCTCAAAGAACGCAAACACCTCATCGCGTGGCTTGGCCACCGTCACGCGGCAGTGCAGCAGCCAGCGCCCTCCATCAGCGCTCATCGCGGTCTGCGTCAGCAGATCGCCCGCAAGTGTGTTCGCTCCGCCCGCCGCTGCCACATCGCCGCTCCGCGATCCCGCTGTCCTTGCACCGCTGACACCAGCGGCCGATCCATTCATCTGTGCTTCTGATTCAGCAAGCGCTCCGCTTGGCATTTCGGGTTCCATCGCCGGCACCGCCAGCAGCAACGACCGAGATTCGCGAGAGACCACGATCCCAGGAAAAGGGTACACCCTCACTATCGATGCGATTTCGCCTTCAGATGCGGCATCCGCGTGTTCTAGACCTGCGAACACGCTAATAGTCGATCCGCTCGCCAGACCCTCGGTCCATCGGGTCCATCCGGCTCATTCCGCCCATTCCTCGTCGGCACCACCGATCCTCCAGGCTTCAAGTCGATTGCACCAAGCCGTTCAAACCAAAGGGGCCACGCCGTGGTCTACTCTCGCTCCATGTACACGCTCGCGCCAAATCCGTTCGCAGCAGAACTGATTCTGGCAAACGCCCCAGCACTCTCAGCGCTCGCGGCCCAGGCGCTCTTCGAGCAGCACCCGAACTGCCGCGCTCGCTTTCAACCAAACGCTACCACTAAGTGGCGAAGCAACATCGAGTCGCGTCTCACCGACCTCGCCGCCGCCTTGACCTCCGGCCACGAACGACTCTTCACCGATCAGGCGGTCTGGGCCAAGGCCGCTTTCGAGGCCCACGCCGGCGTCGAGTCGGTTGAAGAACTCCGCGCGAGTCTCAACGTGATCGCCGACGTGCTCGAACGCGAACTCCCGCCACCCACCAGCGGCGTCGCCTCGTCGCTGGTCCGCAAAGCCGCGACCTCCCTCCCAGAGTCGTCTTCCTACATCCCGTCTCGGCTCGACGCTCAATCGCCCATCGAACGCCTCGCCGTTCAGTACCTCGTCCATATCCTCGAAGGCAACCGCCCAGCGGCGATCAAACTCGTTCTCGCCGCAGCGCAGCGAGGG
>JBGSRG010000337.1:0-1913 GCA_041737685.1 Phycisphaerales bacterium
CTGGCACTCGCCGCACGCCGCCGCCGCACCGCCTGATACGTTCCGAACGCGTTGTTTCATCGGCGTCGTTTTGGGAACGCTGAACCTCGCTGTAGTCCTTGGACACCACGGCGCGATTGCCGGGTTGCTTCTGCCGTCGGCGGGATCTTTCCCTTCGTTGGGGACGTAACATGCACCGAGCGTGCCCGACGACCCATCCATCCCGCCGGCGATCCGCAACGACCCCGACCGACCCCGCGAATCGCCCGATCTTGACCTCTGGGCCAAGGCCCACGCCGATGCGCTCTGGCGCTACGCACTTTCGCGGACCCGTCGGCTCGACGTCGCCGAGGAGCTGGTTCAAGAAACCTTCCTCGCTGCCATCGTCTCGAAAGATCAGTTCGAGCAGCGTTCCAGCGATCTGACGTGGCTGATCGGCATCCTTCGCAACAAAATCGCAGACCATTACCGCAAGTCGGCCGTCAGATCGGGCGTGCATCCATCCCGAGCCCGCGATCGAAAGGCTGCAGCGCCTTCCCCCGCCGCTCGCGCTGAGGATCCCCTCGCCAACGTCGCGTCGGACGTCTTTGATCGAATGTTCACCGACAAGGGCTTGTGGCGGAAAGAGCAACTGGCGCTCGCAAAGGACGCCACTCTCGACTTCTCGGACCGTCAGCAGTTCGTGGCCGATCTGGCCCGCTGTTCGGAAGGCGTTCCCGTGGGCCTCTGGGAGGCGTTCCTTCTGCGCGAGGCCTACGGCGTCGAGACGGAAGAGGTCTGCAAGCGATTGTCGATCTCTGCGACCAACCTCTGGAGCCGTATCCACCGCGCCAAGGCCTTGCTCCGCGAGTGCTTGGCGGCCAAGGGCTGGTGGGGAGGCGACACTCCGCCCTAACTCACTCTCGGAACTCTGTCCCGCGCTGCTGCTCCAGCCTCGAACCCCGCCGCCGCCCTCAAGACACACACCGACCGATCCCCCGCCCACCCGCTCCTTCTGCGTTCAACCGAATCCACGCTCGCTACACCCATGATCAGCACGCTGACCGACTTTGCCAAGGTGATGTCCATTCCATGCAAGGAGCAGGCGGCGATCATTTCACGCTTGACCGGCGACCTGCCCGTCGTCGGCCTTGAATCGGGCGATAGCGCGCCACTTTCCAAAGGCACGCGAGCCGGAGTCTGGCTGCACGAGCGAGTTTGCGCTGGCTGCAAAGCCTACCGCCTGCAACTGACCACGCTCCACAAGGGCATTCTCGCGCTCGCCACCGCCGAAGACCCGCAGTTCTTCGCCATGGTCATGGCCACAGCCGCCGCCGACCCAGCCAGCAACAGACACGCCCGATCCCGTGGATCAGACGGCTGTCCACCGGAAGTGCTCGACCGGGTTATCCGTTCCTTGCACGCAGGCTGAGCGCTCATGTAGGGCCCTGCTGCCAGGCCCCATTCCCTTCCGGTGCCCCTGATAGCCATGTGTAAATCTCGCGTCGCTTTCTGCAAGCCGCGACTCACACGAGCGACTACCCCAAGTCTGAATCTGTACCCTTGGTGCGCTGCATTACGCGGTACAAAGTGCGGCGCACCGTATCCGCCTCTGGCTTTCGCCGGGGGCGGGTTCATTTTTGACTCCTGCGCATTGCCCGCGCGACTCGCTCGGGCCAAATCACCGTCTGCCCGTTTCATTCTCTCACCCGCGATAACCTTGCCCATGCCCCTGCTCTGTGTCAACATCGACCACGTCGCCACCGTCCGTCAGGCCCGATACCGCAGCACCGGGCCCAAGCCGCAACCCGGCGCCACCGCCGGGCACAAGCCCAGCCACGCCCCTGAACAGGCTTCTGACCAGTCCCTTGATCACGCTGAGCCTGATCCCGTGCTCGCAGCGCACGAGGCCGAACTCGGTGGCGCAGACGGCATCACGCTGCACCTGCGCGAGG